>CACVKW010001131.1 GCA_902749685.1 Olavius sp. associated proteobacterium Delta 1
TGATGACCCAAATCCTTTTCACCTGTTCACGGGATACGTTGTTTGAGTTGCTTGGCGATCAAAGGTATATGGGAGCCAAACCCGGCATTATCGCTTCACTTCACACCTGGACCAAGACATTGCTGGTCCATCCCCACATCCACTGTCTGGTTACCGGATGCGGCCTGTCGGCATTGGGAGAATTGAAGGTGGCTGTAAAGGATTTTCTTTTGCCCTATGATTTAATCAAGGACACTTTCCGCAAGCATGTACGAAAGGCAATCCTTAAGGCGCTAAATAAGGGAGAACTGGTATTGCCCGAGGGTATGCGCGCACAGCAGGTCAAAATCCTGCTGAACAAGCTGGGCCGCAAGAAATGGAACGTGCGGATCTGTGAGAAGTATTCTCACGGCAACGGCGTTTTGACCTATCTTGCCCGTTATCTTAGGGGCGGTCCGATTTCAAACAGCCGGATTATCAAGGTTGCCGATAACAAGGTCACTTTTAACATCGGTCGAAAAAAGCGTGAA
>CACVKW010001132.1 GCA_902749685.1 Olavius sp. associated proteobacterium Delta 1
CAGCATCAAGTATCAAGCATCCAGCATCTGCCCGGAAAAAGCAACGATCTCAGACATAACGGCCAGGCTTGATGACAAGAATTTATGCAACGTTAGGGTA
>CACVKW010001133.1 GCA_902749685.1 Olavius sp. associated proteobacterium Delta 1
AACAACCACCCTACATATAAGGAGGATTTTTTTCAATGACTCGTATTATTACTCACTTTATGACTCATTCTAAACCCGTTTTTGGACAAGAGTGATTTTA
>CACVKW010001134.1 GCA_902749685.1 Olavius sp. associated proteobacterium Delta 1
TCGGTATCTGGTACTGGGTATTGGTTTTAAGGAATGGGTTTGATTTTTAATATATCACCCGCAAGGGCCATATAAAATGAGTTACGCAAGGCCACCAAACCAATACCTGATAGCCA
>CACVKW010001135.1 GCA_902749685.1 Olavius sp. associated proteobacterium Delta 1
ACACTATCGGTGAATTTCAACGACATCCAGTATCCAGCAACCAGAATCCAGGATCAGTCAATACTTTCAATGGTCTTCATTGCAGCAGCGAAGTTGGATTTCAAAATTTTAT
>CACVKW010001136.1 GCA_902749685.1 Olavius sp. associated proteobacterium Delta 1
CTCAATTGGTGGGTACTCGGTATCTGGTACTGGGTATTGGTTTTAAGGAATGGGTTTGATTTTTAATATATCACCCGCAAGGGCCATATAAAATGAGTTACGC
>CACVKW010001137.1 GCA_902749685.1 Olavius sp. associated proteobacterium Delta 1
TATCAGGGGAGGTGGGTGGGAATAGATATTAAAATCAGATCCGTCGCTTACCTTTGCTGTTGAGTTTGTGCCTGGCGTGATAAATGGCCGTTTACATAAGACAATTTTATCGGACGGCATTTTACCGCAGCAAAATAAGACCGATAAAATTCTGTACGATAAAATTCCTTATGTATAAATGCAGTTTATCATGACAGGCGCAAACGGTTAAGATAGATCCGCGGCGGTTCCTTATTTTTGGAGGGCGGGCGGGGGATATTAAATCAGACCGGTCTAAGATCCCGTCTTTAGCGGGGCTGCGAGCGCCCCGCTAAAGACGGGATGTCGCCTCGATATAAAAAAAGCAATGTGCGACACACGCAGCGCAAGACCTGTCTTTCAAAGTCTGAAGCCCCCTTCGGCAAGCTCAGGATAAACTCGCTCGCAGACCTTACCGCATTTGGGTGGATTGGCTATGCAACATTTGACATCTTTCCCTGGGGTGCCGGGGCACCCCGCAGCAAGCCTTCGGTGCTCAGATCCTCATCAATGTCCGGCCAATGGATGCCGTATCCACCGCCGCATACTTGCCAGTTTTTACGTTGTTGCGCTGTAGCGTGTAGCAGCCGGGGGTACCAGGCCAAGGGTACGGTAATCGTGCGTCCGTCAATCAAATCGACACTTAAGGTGTCTTCGGTAAAATGCACATCTTTAACGCGCTCACCAGGTTTAATGTCCAGGGTATTCATACCAAGCCTCCAAAAGATGCTGTTGGTGTTCTATGATGATTTTTTCTATATCACGAAGTTCTTTGGCGCTAAAGCCCAGATTACGGGCCAGGGCAACCGGATCGAGCCGGAATTTGCACGAATCGTTATCCCGATCAATGTGAACATGGGGTGGCTCGTTGGGTTCGTGGCTGTAAAAATATATCCGATAAGGGCCGGTTCTTAGTACGGTGGGCATAACGTATCTTTCTTTAGCAGCTTAACTTGCCTTTTTTTGAAACGGTGTAATCGCCCCTTCCACTTTGTTATTGACAATCATGGCATCGATCATTTTGATGAGCGCCTCCTGATCCTCGGCCTCAAAGTCTTCCAGTGCCCTAAAACGCTCCAACAGCCTTAAGTTGTGCAGCGGTTTTTCCTCTGTCCGGTCCCCGGTAAGCAGATAATCTACGGTAATATCGAAAATCTCAGCTAATGTGATGAATTTTTCCATCAGTGGCGCATGTAGGCCACACTCATATTTGTTTAGCTGTGGGAAACGTACATCCAGTTTTGCCGCCAACTCTTTTTGGGTCCATTTTTTTTGTTTGCGCAGCTCTTTAATACGCAAGCCAAAACTTTTACGTATGACATTGTCTGGCATGATGGTTGTCAGCTCCTCAATCATAATTTTTACCTCCCTTATACCATCATGTTAAAAATGTCCTAGACAAGGTTTCGATAAACACACTATAAAGGATACGTAAAAAGTATTCAATAAATTCTTGACAGGTTTTTGAAGGGGGAATTTTCGGCGGGAAAAAAGGCCATCGACGGTAACTTTGGCGAGTGTCGGTTAATGGTCTGGAGGACGTTTCAAAGGGATGCATCCCCTTGAAACGGCTTTCCTTTTCTATCCTATCTCCCCAAAAAAATCAAGACCCGGCTTCGCATAAATGCTACGCCGCGACCTACGGAAGGAGGTGAAACACTTGAAGACCAACAGCCTTGAGACCACGGACATATTTAGAGGAGCGTTTTTTTTGTGCAAGGGTGGTGAGCTGAACGGGGTTCAATTCCGGAATAATCACGCGGAGCGTGACAGGTGGAGTAAGCCGATTGCAACATTTTTGATTACCGGTGACGGTCTGGATCGTTTGGAAAAGATCAGGGTCACATCTTGACGGGTTGTTGCCTGAATCGGTATTTTATGAGCGCAAATTATGATGAATGCTTTTTACTTTCTGAATTGAATTTTACTTCCACTCAGCCTGTGATCGCAGCATGGCGGTAAAGCAGAAGCTTCTCCAGAGTGAGGCAAAATCCAGCGATATCGCTCCATTGCAGGTCGAATAGCTGGCTCA
>CACVKW010001138.1 GCA_902749685.1 Olavius sp. associated proteobacterium Delta 1
AAACACACCTACCCGCGTGCCATTCAGATGGTGCAAAACGGCATTGTGGACGTCAGGTCGCTGGTAACCCATCGTTTTCCACTATCCGAATTCAAAGCGGCCTTCGAAACTGCCAAAAAAAGAGACGGCCTAAAGGTCGTAATTGAACCATAGTGCCGGGCAATGAAAATTTAAGGATAGGGCGCAAGGAGGAACCCATGAGTCAAAGCAAATTTACCCTTGGAATCGATTTCGGTACCGAATCGGGTCGTGCGGTATTGGTGGAAACGAAAACAGGCAATGAAGCAGCGACCTCAATTTATGCCTATGAAAACGGCGTAATCGATGAAAAGCTGCCGGTGGATGGCGATCCGGTGCAGCTCGAGCCCGAATGGGCGCTGCAGGATCCGCAGGATTACATTCGAACCTTACAAAAGACAGTGCCGGACGTGCTTTCTCAAGCCGGTGTGCGCTCTGAGGATGTCATCGGCATCGGAGTCGACTTTACGGCCTGCACCATGCTGCCGGTTAAACGTGACGGCACGCCGCTGTGTGCCTTGTCCGATTATCGACGCAACCCGCATGCCTGGATTAAGCTCTGGAAGCACCACGCGGCCCAGCCCCAGGCAGATAAGATCAACGCTACGGCACGCAATCTGGGCGAAACCTGGCTTAACCGATATGGCGGCAGGATCTCTTCCGAGTGGTTTTTTGCAAAATCATTGCAAATCCTGGAGGAGGCCCCTGAAATTTATGACGCCGCCGAGCGTCTGCTGGAAGCCGCCGACTGGGTTGTCTGGCAGCTGACCGGTGTCGAAAAACGCAATTCGTGTACGGCCGGCTATAAAGCCATGTGGTCAAAAAGAGAGGACTACCCGCCGAATACTTATTTTAAGGCCCTCGATCCGCGGCTTGAAAATATCGTTGATCAAAAAATGTCACGCGACATCTATCCCATCGGCCAAAAAGCCGGTAAACTCACCGCCCGGGCAGCCGAATGGACCGGCCTCAAGGAAGGTACGGCAGTCGCTGTTGCCAATGTCGATGCGCATGTCTCCGTGCCGGCGGCCACGGTCACCGAACCCGGACGAATGGTGATGATCATGGGCACCAGTATATGCCACATGGTCCTGGGCCGGGAACAACGCACCGTGGAAGGCATGTGCGGCGTTGTAGAAGACGGCATTATTCCCGGTTTGTTCGGTTTTGAAGCCGGTCAATCGGGTGTCGGAGATATCTTTGCCTGGTTTGTGAATAACTGCATTTCCAAAGACTATCATCAAGAAGCTCAACGGCGAAAGATAGATATTCATCAACTGCTGGAGGAAAAGACTGCTTTGCAGCGACCGGGCGAGCATGGACTGCTGGCCCTTGACTGGTGGAACGGGAATCGATCGGTTCTGGTCGATGTTGACCTCTCGGGCCTGTTAATCGGAGCGACCCTGGGTACGAAGCCGGAAGACATCTATCGGGCCTTGATCGAAGCCACGGCTTATGGATCCCGGGTGATTATTGAGGCCTTCGAACAAAATGGGGTAAAAGTCGATGAACTGGTGGCTTGCGGCGGGTTGCCGGAAAAAAACAAATTGCTGATGCAGATATACGCCGATGTCACCGGACGCAATATTAAAATCTCAGCCTCAAAACAAACCCCCGCCCTGGGTTCCGCCATGTTCGGGGCGGTAGCCGCCGGCAGCCGGGCCGGCGGGTATGATACCATCTTCGAGGCCGCCGAGCACATGGCCCGCTTAAAGGATGAAGAATATCAACCGATCCCGCACAATCAGAAAATTTACGATCGATTATATGCCGAATACCTGCAGTTGCACGATTACTTCGGCCGCGGTGCAAACAATGTGATGAAAACGCTCAAGCAGATTCGGGATGAAGTGAGCTAGCGGGTGGGGGTACTAAAATAAAACAGGCATAAAATAGGGCTTTTTGATCGTTACTGAAAGCGGATGCTGTCTGCGGTTTCGGCAGTGATTAGCCACCTAGCGCGGCGGCCTCAGAAAAATCTTAATCCACAGAAAGGAACGAGTGATGCAGGATTTTAATAATAATGAAGTCTGGTTTGTGACCGGCAGTCAGCATCTTTACGGTGATGAGACCCTTAGGCAGGTCGCAGACCACGCGCGCACAATTGCCGATGCCCTATCATCCTCTAAGACTATCCCTGTCCGAGTCGTCTACAAACCGGTCCTTACCAGTTCTGAAGCCATTTTGAAGCTCTGTCATGAAGCCACCTCCGAAGCGGCCTGTGTCGGTCTCATTACCTGGATGCACACATTTTCGCCGGCCAAAATGTGGATCGCGGGTTTAACGGCGTTGGGCAAACCCTTTGTCCATCTTCATACCCAATACAACCGCGATATTCCCTGGTCACAGATTGATATGGATTTCATGAATTTAAATCAGTCGGCCCACGGCGGCAGGGAGTTCGGCTACATCTGCACCCGCATGGGCAAACAAAGAAAGGTGGTTGTCGGCCACTGGCAGGACCCGCCGGTGCAGGAAAAGCTCAATACCTGGATGCGGGCGGCCTGTGCCTGGAATGATGCGCAGGAAGGCAAAATCGCCCGCTTCGGGGACAATATGCGGGATGTGGCCGTTACCGAAGGCGATAAGGTCGAAGCCCAACTGCGTTTCGGTTATTCGGTAAGTGGTTACGGTGTCGGTGATTTGGCGGCATACGTCAACCAGATTGAGGATGCGGCGATCGAGCGGCTGATCGGTGAATATGCCGAGCTATATGATATTGCTGAATCAGCCGCCAAGGGCGGCAGCCGTCATCATGCGCTGAGTGAATCCGCCCGAATAGAACTGGGCCTGCGGGCGTTTTTAAAAGAGGGAAATTTTACTGCCTTCACCACGACGTTCGAAGATCTGCACGGGCTGGAACAATTACCCGGTTTGGCAGTCCAGAGACTCATGGCCGATGGCTATGGCTTTGGCGCCGAGGGCGACTGGAAAACAGCCGCATTGGTCAGAGCCCTGAAAGTGATGTCAATCGGTCTCAAGGGCGGCACATCGTTCATGGAAGATTACACCTATCACCTCGATCCGTCCGGCATGAAGGTGCTGGGAGCCCATATGCTTGAAATCTGCGCCAGCATCGCCCAGGGCCGGGCCGCAATCGCCGTCCACCCGCTTTCAATCGGCGGCAAAGCCGATCCGGCGCGCCTGGTGTTTGACGTCCCAACGCGGGATGCGCTGAATGCATCTATCATCGATTTGGGCAACCGGTTCCGCATGATCGTCAATGAAGTTACGGTCGTTGCGCCGGATGAGCCGCTGCCCAAGTTACCGGTCGCACGCGTTATGTGGCTGCCGAAACCCAATTTGCAAATTGCGGCCGGCGCCTGGATCTTGGCCGGCGGTGCCCATCACGCCGCTTTCAGCCAATCCGTGACAGGCGATCATCTGGAAGATTTTGCCGAGATGGCCCAAATCGAATTGTTGCTGATCAATGAGGAAACGAAATTAGCCGACTTTAAGAAAGAACTGCGTTGGAACGAAGCCTATTACTCTAATTGAGCGACAGACGCTCAATTAGCTGCAGCACAGGCGCTGCTGAATTATATATTCGGCCGGCAGCTTACGGGAGGAGTCACAGCGAATGGATTTAACAAAACTGAAACATTCCGTTTATCGCGCCAATATGGAGTTGATTGAAAGCGGTCTGGTTCTGTATACCTTCGGCAATGTTTCCGGTGTTGATCGTGAACGGGCCGTGATGGTTATCAAGCCCAGTGGTGTGCCGTATGAAGCGCTTGCGCCGGAAAAAATGGTTTGTGTGTCCCTTGAAACCGGCAAGGTGATCGACGGCGACCTGAATCCCTCTTCGGACACGCCGACCCATTTCGAACTCTACCGGGCGTTTGCGACCTGCGGCGGGATTGCCCACACGCACTCGGAATATGCCACGGCCTGTGCCCAGGCCCGCATCCCGATTCGGTGTATGGGAACCACCCAGGCCGATTATTTCTTGGGCGACATCCCGGTTACGCGCGAAATGAACAGTGCCGAAACATCTGAAGACTACGAGAAAAATACCGGTCTTGTCATCACAGAGACCTTCAGGAATCTGAATCCCGCACAAATCCCGGCTGTGCTGGTTGCCAATCACGGCCCCTTTGTGTGGGGACGGGATCCTGCTAAAGCCGTTTATCATGCGGTGATCGTTGAATTTTTGGCAAAAATGGAGGTCCATGCCGCACAGTTGAACCCGCAGGCGCCCAGACCACCCCGGCATCTCATTGAAAAGCATTATTTGCGCAAGCATGGCCGCAATGCATATTACGGACAGCACCGGAAATAATTTTTCAATAGCGGCAACTTATATATTAAAACCTTTTGCCGCCTTAGGAACTTGAATGTGAAGTTTTTGCATTTTTGATAAAAAAATTTTCTCGCAAAGCCGCAAAGCGCGCAAAGGTAAAGCATTAATTAATTCTTGGCGTCTTGGCGTGAGACCTTTTCAGTTCCGGCTTGTCCGGATTAGGATTTAGAGGAGGCGAAAATAATTGGGCATTGTAAAGCAGAATTTTGGAAAAATCCCTGATGGAACGCCGGTTGATCTATACACGCTGGCAAACACGCAAGGCCTGACGGTCAAAATCACCAACTATGGCGCGACGGTAGTTTCGCTGGAGGTGCCGGATCGCGACGGCAACCCGGGGGATGTCACATTAGGATATGATTCGCTGGAAGACTATATCAGCGGCCCCTGTTATTTCGGCTGTATTGCCGGCCGTTATGCCAACCGAATTGGCGGCGGCCGATTTAGGTTAAATGATACCGAATATATTCTGGCTCAAAATGACGGCCAAAATCATCTGCATGGTGGAATTCAGGGTTTCGATAAAGCTGTCTGGCAGGCACGGGAAATTGAAAATGACGATGGCCTTGGATTAAACCTGTCGTACCTAAGCCGAGACGGGGAGGAGGGCTACCCCGGTAATCTGTCGGTAACCGTTGTCTATACCGCAACGGATAAAAACGAACTCAGAATCGAATTCAACGCCGCTGCCGATAAACCGACGATCGTAAATTTAACCCATCACTCCTATTTCAATTTGGCCGGTGCCGGTGCCGGTGACACCTTAGGCCATGAATTGATGATCAACGCCGATCGGTTTACGCCGGTCGACAGGACCTTGATACCCACCGGTGAATTGAAATCCGTCAAGGGCACACCGCTCGACTTTACCCGTCCCACGGTCATCGGGGCCCGCCTTGACAGCGGCGATGAACAACTGCAGATCGCGGGAGGGTACGACCACAACTGGGTCTTAAATAAAGATGCCGCTGGACCGTGTCTGGCGGCCAGGGCCTTTGAGCGGGATTCCGGTCGCACGCTGGAAGTCTATACGACCCAACCCGGCCTTCAGTTTTATTCCGGCAATTTTATGGAAAACCAGATTGCCGCCAAAGCCGGACAAATCTACAATCACCGTGGCGGCTTTTGCCTGGAAACCCAGCATTTTCCGGACTCACCCAACCGGCCGGAATTTCCATCCACAGTCCTCGATCCCGGATCGACATATGAACACACAACCATCTATAAGTTTGCAACTGAATGAATATTTTCGATTGAATTCTAAATCTTAAAGGTCTGGTTCGGGCGGATCAATTTGAAATCTTCAATTTTCAATTCCGGCTTGTCCGGACCGGGAGGTGTAACCATGACAAAACCAAAAATAGCGATGATCGGAGCGGGCAGTGTGGTGTTTTGCAAGACCTTGATGAGTGATATTATGGCCACCCCCGCCTTGGCCGGCAGTGAGTTTGCGTTGATGAGCAGAACGGAGCCCAAGTTAAGGCGCATGGAAGCCTTTGCCCAGCGCATGCTCAGGGAAAACGGCCTTCCCGGCACGGCCTGGGCAACCCTGGACCGTCAGGAGGCCATTAAAGATGCCGATTTTGTGGTCGTCATGATCCAGGTCGGCGGTGTGGAGGCGTTTGAAATCGATTATAAAATTCCGATGAAATACGGGGTGGACCAGTGCATCGGTGATTCCCTTGGCCCGGGCGGGTTGTTCCGCGGCCTGCGCAGCATTCCGGTCCTGGCCGACATCGCGCACGATATGGAGAACCTGGCCAAGCCGGGTGCCATCATGCTGCAGTACGCCAATCCCATGGCGGCCAATTGCCTGGCCCTTGGCATGGCAACCGAAATTCCTTTTGTCGGTCTGTGCCATGGGGTTCAGACGACCCTAGATCTAATCGCCGGCTACTGTGAAGTGTCCAAGGAGGAAATCAGCTATGTCTGTGGCGGTATCAATCACATGGATTGGTTTCTCAAGCTGACCCATCAGGGTCAGGACCTCTATCCGAAACTGCGCGCGGTTTTCGAAAAACCGGAATACTACAAAAACGAAAAAGTCCGGGGCGAGGTTTTCCGGCATTTCGGCTACTTCATGACCGAATCGACCGGACACCTCAGCGAGTATGTCCCCTGGTTTCGCAAAAATCGCAAAGCGCTCGATCTATACTGTGATGAGCCCAGCTTCGGGGGGGAAACCGGTGCCTACTATAATTACTGCAAGGCCCTGGCGGGCAAATATTCCGAACACGATCCCCTGGAATTTGAGTCCGCCGCGATCGAAAGCCGCAGTGTGGAATACTGCTCTTACATCATCGAGGCCGTGGTGACCGGCCGGCCCTTTGCATTTATGGGAAACGTGCGCAATGACGGCTATATCACCAACCTGCCTGACGGCTGCTGTGTCGAGGTGCCCGCTTTTGCCGACGGCACCGGGTTGCACCCGATCAGAATCGGGGCACTGCCGTCCCAATGTGCAGCGGCCTGCATGACCAACATCAATTCGCAGATTCTGACGGCCGAGGCCGCCTTAGCGGCTGATACCGAAAAGATCGTGCAGGCCGCGGCCCTGGATCCGCTGACCGGGGCCGTCCTCACGTTGAAGGAAATACGGGATATGTGCAGTGAAATGCTTCAAGCCCAGCGCCAATGGCTGCCCCATTTCGAAGGACAAACAATTCGGGCCACGCCGACCATCGACATCCCGCATGACTGCCAGCCGGTGGATGTGCCTCTGGATCCGGCCCTGGCGATCAACAAACGCTTCGGAGAGCTTATGGAACGTGAGACGGAATAGAACGGAAAAGGTATTAGTGTAATTCTACTACCTGGCAGCATCATCGATCGGTCATAAAATATTTTCAGGGATATCATTACGGTAACTTGATCTCGAACTTTGCGGAGGGGGTATTTGCGTGTAAAATGCAGGCAATAACAAAGTCAACTAATTCAATTATCTCCTATTTTTTCTCTTGCTGAATCATTTAAACTTGACACCCTAGCCATATTCTCCTATTATTTTTCGCTGAAAAATAAATATCTTATCAGAACTCCCTTCCACATTCCTTGCGGGGTATTTAATAGTGAATTGCCCGAGCTGTCAGTTCGAGAACCCAGAGGAGGCCAAATTCTGTAACGAATGCGGTCACAATTTCCGCTGCACATCAAATGCAACCCCCCAAGACTCGTCTTTTGACGAAAAAATAGAAAAGATCCAACGATATCTTCCACAAGGCCTCACCGATAAGATCCTTAATCAAAAAGATAAAATCGAGGGCGAACGTAAGCAAGTGACGGTTATGTTCTGCGATATGGAGGGCTTTTCCGCTCTTGTCGATAGGATAGGCTCTGAAGATGCTTACAGTATCATGGACCGGGTTTACGAAATTCTTATCCATTGCGTCCACGACCATGAAGGAACAGTCAACGAAATGACCGGGGATGGGATCATGGCTCTTTTTGGGGCTCCCATCGCTCTGGAAGACGCGCCTCAGAAGGCCCTTTGGTCCGCCCTCTCTATCCACCGTGGAATAGCCAGATTCAGCGATCAAAAAAAAGGGATCGGACCCATCAGGATGCGGATTGGCCTTCACACCGGACCCGTAGTCGTGGGAACCCTGGGCAATGACCTGAGGGTGGAATTTAAAGCAGTAGGTAAAACCGTAATTTTAGCCTCCCGCATGGAAGAACTGGCGGAAGCGGGGTCTACCTACGTAACAGAGGATACATTCAGACTGACCAGGCAACTATTTCGGTTTAAGGCCATTGGGAAAAAATTGGTCAAGGGCAAAAAGGAATCAATCCTGGTTTATGAAGTTTTATCCGCGAAAGAGAATGTTTACCGCCCGCGTCTGGGCTCTGAGCGGATGATATATTCCGAGATGGTTGGCAGGGACAAAGAACTGGACCGCTTAGAGCTTCAGGTGATGAAAGCCATCAATGATGAGGGTTCTGTTATTAACATTATTGGTGAGGCTGGCACTGGAAAATCGCGGCTCGTCGCCGAATTAAAGAAACGTGATGTGATGAAAAGGATAAATCTTCTCGAAGGAAGAGCGATATCGATGGGAAGAAACTTAAGTTTTCATCCGGTAATTGACGTTTTAAAGCAATGGGCACGGATAAGGGAAGATGACGGAGAGGCAATGGCATTTGGCAAGCTGGAGGCTGTAGTCAAAAGACTTTGTCCGCAAGATTTCAGCGAGGTGCTCCCATTTGTGGCGACCCTCATGGGAATGATTCCGTTTGGCAAGTATGCGGAAAGGATTAAAGGTATCGAGGGCGAGCCGCTGGAAAAATTGATTTTGAAAAATTTGAGGGAACTTTTAATCAAAGCTAGTGGATTGACCCCATTGGTGATTTTGGCGGAAGACATGCACTGGGTTGACACGAGTTCCATTGAACTTTTGGAATCATTATTTCGCCTGGCCGAGACCCATAGGATTATTTTTATTAATGTATTTCGCCCCGGCCACAAGGCAACCGGAGACAGATTAGTTGAAACCATAAAAAAAAAGCTCCCGGAATATTATGTCGAAATAGTGATCGAACCGCTGGATGATCGAATGAGTGAAACCCTTATCAGCAATATGTTGAACTCCAGCGGAACTCATCATACCGTTGTCGAAAAGATAATACAGCGAGCCGGCGGCAATCCTTTTTTCATTGAGGAGGTTGTTCGTTCGTTGATTGATGAGCAGGCGATCACCCTAAAAGACGGGAAGTTTCAGGTAACGGAGAAAATCTCCCGGATTGCCATCCCGAATTCAATCAGCGATGTACTGATGGCCAGAGTTGATCATCTTGAGGAGGACACCCGAAACTTGGTGAAAGTCGCCGCGGTTATCGGTAGAACCTTTTTCTACAAAGTTCTTGCAGATGCAGTGGGTGCAGTCCATGATATAGACGCAAAATTGTCTTATTTGAAAGAAATACAGCTTGTGCGCCAACGCATAAGAATGGGCGAAGTAGAGTACCTCTTCAAGCATGCGCTGGCCCAGGAGGCGACATATGACTCAATTTTACCTCAGAAGCAGAAGGAGCTGCACCTCAAAGTTGCCGGTGCTATTGAGAAGGTTTTTAGTGAACGGCTTCATGAGTTTTATGGCATGCTCGCCTATCACTACAGCAAAGCCGAGAGCCTTGATAAGACGGAAGAATACCTGATAAAAGCAGGTGAAGAAGCCCTGAAATCTTCCGCCTCAAACGAGGCGCTGCATTATTATCAGGAGGCCCTGCGTTTATACTTGATGACGTGCGGTGATACATCAGATCCTGCAAAGGTTGCAATGCTTGAAAAGAACATTGCCCTTGCTCTGTATAACAGAGGAACCTATGACGAGGCAATAGAGTATTTTGTTAAGGTTCTTAGCTACTACTGGGGGAAATTGCCCAAACATTCAATTTCATCGATTATTCAACTGATTGCATCTTTTTTTCACTTTCTTTTGGCAGTCTACCTACCGTCACGGAAGTTTCGTCGGATTCCGACACAAAAAGATGCTGAAGCGATCCATCTTTTTTATAAAAAATGCAAAGCATTGGCGGTAAAAAATCCAAAGAAATGGTTTATAGAATCATTTTATTTTCTAAAGAAAATTACAATTTTTGATCTTTCAAAGGTTGAGAATGGGCCGAGTATGTTTGCGACTTCTAGTGCCCTGTTTTTCTATACCGGCATCTCATTCAAATTGAGCAGAAGGATACTGAATTATGTAAAAGGTCGGGTTAGAAAGGATGATGTAAGAGATTTCATCATATATGAGCTGTTGGAAACGATACACAATTATTTGGAAGGCAACTGGCAAGCAATCAAAGCGTATGATGACGAATTGGTTAATAGAAGCTTGAGCCTGGGTGAAATCTATGATGCCTCACTGCATTTATTCTGGCATGGTTTACCAACTATTTATCGGGGATATTTCGACATCGCTGAATCGATAATCGGCAGAATGAACGATATTTCTGAACATTGCTGTCCAAAATAATTTGAAAATCAAATACTGCCTTTAATAAAAACAGGCAGTTATAAACGGGAAATTAGTGATTTAGAAATCAGGTTGTAC
>CACVKW010001139.1 GCA_902749685.1 Olavius sp. associated proteobacterium Delta 1
ATTAACAACCACCCTACATATAAGGAGGATTTTTTTCAATGACTCGTATTATTACTCACTTTATGACTCATTCTAAACCCGTTTTTGGACAAGAGTGACC
>CACVKW010001140.1 GCA_902749685.1 Olavius sp. associated proteobacterium Delta 1
AACAACCACCCTACATATAAGGAGGATTTTTTTCAATGACTCGTATTATTACTCACTTTATGACTCATTCTAAACCCGTTTTTGGACAAGAGTGATATTCAGTATTACTTTAATCGAGCACCCATCGATTTTAAATCTCGCTTTTAACCCCATCGGATCACTTAGATTGATGGGATTGCTAAAAGAATATTGATATAAATTTATTCCACCAGAAAAGCCTATTGGATCAGAGGTTAGGTACCTACCTGTCTCGGAACTATAATACCTATTAT
>CACVKW010001141.1 GCA_902749685.1 Olavius sp. associated proteobacterium Delta 1
AAATTAACAACCACCCTACATATAAGGAGGATTTTTTTCAATGACTCGTATTATTACTCACTTTATGACTCATTCTAAACCCGTTTTTGGACAAGAGTGG
>CACVKW010001142.1 GCA_902749685.1 Olavius sp. associated proteobacterium Delta 1
AATTATCTCGATCAGAATCATCCTTAAAAATGGCTTTGCGCTCAATACCTCTTATGATGATATGTTGTAGTGCGCCAGGCGCCTCTATGCGGGCTTTACGTGGCATACAGGATCAATGTGACAGCTGCTTTTATATGTAAATATATAACGGACGTCCCTCTTTTTCCACGCCCCTATAGCTGTTAGTCTAGGTATACCTCCTCTACACTTCGGTATGTTGATTGTAATCACAACATTATGGGTACCAAAGTTATTTGGTTTTATATAAGCCTATTGTAAACCCTATAGTTGCATAAAATTTTGAAATCCAACTTCGCTGCTGCAATGAAGACCATTGAAAGTATTGACTGATCCTGGATTCTGGTTGCTGGATCCTG
>CACVKW010001143.1 GCA_902749685.1 Olavius sp. associated proteobacterium Delta 1
AAATATGCGTTGCAGGCCGCTGGCTATGATATTGACAAGGTGGTAGAAAAAGTTGCTGCTGTATTGAACATAAAGCCGTCTGAGGTCTGGGCGCCGGGCAAACAGCGC
>CACVKW010001144.1 GCA_902749685.1 Olavius sp. associated proteobacterium Delta 1
GAGATAGATAGCAGTTGCGGTGCCAGTTTTAGTTATGTTGTGAACACCCTGGATCTACTTTTCTGGTTTTTATAAAGGAATGTATTTTCTTTGCTTATAA
>CACVKW010001145.1 GCA_902749685.1 Olavius sp. associated proteobacterium Delta 1
CCAACTTCGCTGCTGCAATGAAGACCATTGAAAGTATTGACTGATCCTGGATTCTGGTTTCTGGATACTGGATGTCGTTGAAATTCACCGATAGTGTCCAGTTAGATATCCAGCATCGAGTAACAAGCATCCAGCATCTGCCCGGAAAATGCAACGATCTCAGACATAACGGCCAGGTTTGATGACAAGAATTTATGCAACGTTAGGGTATATCTATATTTTTTCTCTGAGAGTCTTGCCAGGTTTGAACCTCACAACATTTCTTCCCTTGATTTTGATCTTCTCACCTGTCTGAGGATTGCGGCCCTTGCGGGTTTTACTGTAAACGTTCCTAAAAGTCCCAAAACCAACCAGAGTCACTTTGCTGTTACGTTTCTTCAAACCTTTGGTCACACCGGCAATGAAGGATTCTAACAATCTGCCCGCGGCGGCTTTGGTAATTTTTGTGTCCTTTGCCATTTTTTCTACTAATTCTGCCTTGTTCATTTGACCTCCTCATCGGTTTATTTTAAAAATCATTATGATTTTTATAAATCACCTTCCTACAGGAATTTTTTTATATGGTCAAGCCCGCAAATCAAATAAAAATATCTATTTCCAAAGGGATATCGAATCAATTGCCTATTGATTCGTGCTTTGGCCGGAATTACGATAAAAAAATTTTCATCGTCTGATAAAGAAAATGATCGAATGCTGCATGCAAAGGTTTACCATTTATTGAAGCTCTTCCCTTATTTGAGGGAATTATGGATCCAACTAAATTGATATTATCATTGCAAACTATGAAAGTTTCAGAAAAGCTCCTTAGTTGTTCTGTTAACATTGCTATTCTCCTCATCTAAGATCGCATTCACCGTACGCTGCATGTCTTTTTGGGTGGCCAGCATAGGATTCCCCGATATGACACGCTGGAATCCGCCGACCATCTTGCAGGACACCTGGGCACCGGGTTCGCTGGATCCGAATGCTACCAGCAAAATAATCATTGAGCACAAACCGCCAGTAGACCTCAGCCACCTGAGTGTAGTCGAAATCGTTTTTGCCGTTCAAATATGCATAGCCGATACCGATGTTGTCATCTTCGCGCCCATACCACTTGCCGGTTATGTTCAATCCGCCGGAATACAACGCATCATAATGAATCAGAGCCTTGTCATCCTGCCAGCCGAAGCGAATCCAGGCACCGAAAATGCCACCCAGTTCCTGGTCAAACGACAGAAATGCAGCCAGGCGGCCTTCTTTGTTGCCGTCTTCATCCAAAAACTGTTTACTGGTGCCGTCAACTATCAGCCGATAATTGCCTTCGCCCGGAGAGGTGTTGAGCCCGTTGCCGGCTGCAAAACCGAAACCTGTAAAAATTTCATCCTTCCCGGTGGGGCGAAAGCTGAATTCCGACTGGAAGGGAACGGCACCGCGATCCTTATTATCGTCTTCATCCACCGACTGATACTGGTAGGCTCCGGATAGAACACCGCCGACTGAAAACTTGTCAGTGATATCATAGGCATAAGAATTAGATATGAAAATTACCAAACCAAACCATTGGAAAATAATTAATCGAAATAATATCATTTTAGAATGCTCTCCTTTCGAATTGTTTATCAGTCCCGCCGAAATAAAAAACCCTTCGAGAATGATGCTCTCGAAGGGTTGCACCCTGTTTACTTGACCCTTTGGCAGTAATTTCTATGCAGTACTATTTTTCACCAATCACATGGCATTGTCAAATAAATGAGAAAAATATGGAAAATTTTATTCTTTGGTGCTGGTATGTAACCTATTACGTTTTAAGCCGTCTCTTTCGAACCTTTGCTTTTGGTTTTCTTCCCTTCTTTCTGATCAAATTCTTTTTCGGCGATCAAGTCTTCGAGTTCCTCCTTGGCCAAGAATAGTTCTTTTAAAGTCATTGATTGGGGATCCTTCTCCAAGGGCGAAGAAAGTTGAATTCCGTGATTACCCAGAAACGCGTCAACTTTTGACTGATTACGTTTATAAAGATAAAATCCTAATGCACTGACGCCAATGCCTGCCACAAACCCCGTTACATGTTGTGAATTAATTGCCATTCTTTCCTCCTTGTGCTTGTTAACACAGATTATGTTTCAACTTTCAAGTATATCCCTTTATCTAGATTCTCCAGGCCTTCAATTATATCGTCATGTGAATCAGCCACATGCTCCATTTGCTTGATCAGGGTGTCTTCCAGTATCATTCCTAGGTTCATCTCTTTGTAAGCCTTATATAACATGCTCGGCAAGGCATGCATCGTTTTTACCAGCCAATTGGCTTCATTCTCGTTTCTGACGGTTACCTCATATTCGCAGTGGTGAATATCGCAGGTCGGATCTGTCTGTTCAGGAATTAACAGTAATGCATTCGCGGGTAATTCCAGGAGGTGGCGCCCAAAAGTCAGAAACCATGTGATTGTTGATGCTTTGAGGACATCTCCACGAAAGAATGACAGTACCAGGTAATAAACGGAAAATACTTCCGGATGAAGGTATCCTTTGTCGCGGAAATCCTGCACGAGGTGCTCCATTACAGAAGCAAGTGTCGTTCCACCGGCAACATATTGAAAAAAGACTGACTCCCGATTCTTTATCGAAAACAGGTACCTTACGTGATTTAAAGCCAACACAGCAAATGCCAGTGCCGACAGGGGACCGACGCTCCTGTTTGTTTTCTGAATCCGTACCCGAACGGGCGACATGTCGAAATCCCTCGATAAAGACAAGCCAGCCCTTAAAAGGATCTCCTGTGGCGTGATCTCTCCCTGATCGAAATAAATGAGCAGATTTTCTGTCTCCGCGGTGTATTTTACGGAATCGACACCGGCATGACCCTGAATGTGATTTACCATTCGATCCGGCAGTTTCGGAGAATGGGAGAATCGCAGACGTATGCGGCCCGGCAGCCGATGGACCACGATCAATTCCAGATGAACGTTCATTACTATATGTCTTTCGATATATCCGTAATCAAAATTCTTCCCGAGTTAAGCACAACCGCTATCGTGGTTGCATTGTGAAGCACCGCCCCCCAGAAAACCGGCAGCACACCCATTGAAGCCAAGATCAATCCAACCGAATTGACGACGATGGACGCGGCAAAATTCTGCCGGATGATTTCCATCGTCTTTTGGGATAACCCGATGATACCCGGCAAAAAAAGCGGGTTGTTGCTGTTGATGGCGACATCGGCCGTTTCAATGCTGATTTCCGTGCTGCCTCTTCCCAATGATATGCCGACATCGGCATATGCCAGGGCCGGTGCATCATTCACTCCGTCGCCGACCATAACGACGCTGTTGCCCCTGGCCTGCTTATGCAGCACCATATCGGCTTTGTCTTCGGGCAATACCTGGGCTTTGTAACTGTCGACAGTCATCTTGGAAGCGACCACATTCGCATGTTCTTCTACATCACCCGTAAGCAAAATGATATCATCGTAGCCCTGACGTCGAAGACGATTAAGCGTTTTTTTCATATCCTCGCGCAAACTGTCCTGAATCCCGATCACTCCGAGCATTTTCTTGCCCCGGGACACATAAACGACATTTTCACCATTTTGGGTCATGTTCTGGATGGTTTGTCCGGGGACAGTCACCGGTATTTTGGATTCCACCATAAAGCTTTCGCTTCCTACCCGGACCTTTTGCATCTTGACCGTGGTCTCAACACCTTTGCCAAGGACGACATTGCCCCTGGAATGATCGGGAATCTCCCATCCCATCTCCCGGGCCTGCTGTAGAATTGCCAGAGCAATGGGGTGATTGGCTGTCTCTTCGCAGGCTGCAGCGTATTGGACAATTTCTTTAGCGTCCGTATGGTTGCCGGAGGCCGGATGGATGGATACGACTTTCGGCTTTCCTTCTGTAATGGTCCCGGTTTTATCCAGAATCAGGGTATCCGAATCGTTGAGCATTTCGATAAAATTACCGCCCTTGACGAGAACCCCCTGAGAGGCGGCGCGGCAGATGGCTGCTGCAAAGGCAGTGGCGGTCGACAGGCGTACCCCACAGGAGTAGTCGATTATCAGCATGTTCAGGGCTCGAACGGGGCTTCGGGTAATCAAGTAAACAATAAATGACAGCAGAAAGTTTACCGGAATAAACTGGGCGGAGAATCGGTCGGCATACGCCTGGACAGGTGCTTTGCGGCTTTGAGCTTCTTCCACCATGTGAACGATGCGGGAGATGGCACGATCATCCCCCACCCGGTCAGCTCTGATAACCAGGTTGCCGGTTTTAATAGTGGAACCGGCATAGATCTTATCCTGTGCTGACTTCACAGCCGGCATAAACTCTCCCGTGAGCGATGCCTGGTCGACGGAGGCTTCTCCATCGGTTACAGTTCCATCAATAGGCACTTTATCACCGGTATGCACCGCAACCAGATCATCAGGGGCAATTTCACTGAGCGGTACGCGAACTTCTTTACCGTTTTCCATAACCTTCCAGGCGGATTGATCCTCAATGGATAACATCTCCTTAATAGCACTGCGTGTTCTTTCCATCGTATAGGCTGTCAGAAGTTCTGCAACATCGGCCAGTAAAATAATTGTCAGAGAGGAGCCGCTTTTACCGGAAACAAGGCCGGCCAATATCGCAGCGGCACTCAGTGTATCGGCATTCGGCCGGCGATGGTGACGCAATGCGTTAAAGCCGCTTTGAAAGATTGGTTTCGACAGCGATAGGGCGGTAAGTGCATTCATATTGGTAAATTTCTGTATAAATGTCGCAGGCGGTGCTGGTTTCCTGATAAAGCTGACCAGTAGGGTTAGCGCATTGATGCCAAGGCGCATCAACATTTCATTGATCGGTTCTTCCTGAATACGTCGTTCCTGAACGGTCAGTTCGCTTTGTTTTTCTTTATCGCGCTTGTAGGCCACCGTTGAGAACTGGCTGATGATGTTTTCGGTGTTTTCTAGTATTACCTTGGCAGATGTTTTTGTCGGGTCGAATTCTATAACGATATTCTCGGTCACGCTGGTCAGTGTAGCTGCGGAAACCGCGAAATCATTAGCCAATCGATTTTCTATTTCTTCCTTTTGTTCTCCTAAGAATTTAAGTGCCCGGCATCCGATCCGGATTCTACCGGGTATGCTATGGATGACATGGCATGCCAGCAGAGGTTTTCTTTTGAGTTTGAATATCATTATATAACTACCTCAATCAAGATCATGTGTGACGCCTTCCTGACTCAAACGGTTTCGCAACAGTGCAAATCGAAGTCCAATATTTGCTTCATTCAAAGGGTCCGATGGTATATCCAGTTTTAGGAAGGCGGCCACAAGGGTTTCCAGCCATTTTAGGATATCCGCTTCATCTATCTCTTTCCGATCATAGTCGATTAGCAGGCTTCCGGTAATTGGTTGAACCCCGGCCGTATTTATTCCCTTCCTCATCCTGATTAGTTCAGTCGAAGGCCTCAGAAATATCCACCAATCTTCAGGCAGCTTCTCGAGAACCGGGATGTGTATTCGAATACGCCCGGGCAGACGATGCACGATGCGATAAGCTGAGATAAATTTTGTCAATCCCATTGCATGTAAGGTTCAGGTCTTAATTTCTTCCTTTAGCCATCACGTAAGCCCACCATAGCAGATTGATTCCGCCGGGAAGAGTGCGGTCATTTTGCAAAAATATTTTGTACAATCCAATAGATATCGTCAAAAGAATAAATGCTGATTTCAAATCGAGGGTGCCGGCCGTTGTATTGTACACCGCCTGGTTGACTGCATTTCCGATTAAATTTAATTCTTTTTGTACCGCGGATTCGGGACGGGAGTCCAATTCCGCTTCTAATCCGAGAACCTTGATCAATAGCCCGCAAACAATGTAGGGTTCAATGCCGTCGACATCATATTGCACCAATATACTGCCCGAATACGAATTAATTTCTACCGAGTGGATTTCCGTAATTTTGGGTAGTTCATTTCGAATGGTTTGTATCTGTGAATCGGCTCTGGTTTCAAGCGAGGGAGCACGAAATCGGATTCTGCCCGGCATTGAATGACTGATCTCAAATTTTCCCGGGATAACCGGCATTGCTTGGCCGGATTTTTTTTTCTTCTTTAAAAGCGATGCCAGGATGAACCCGATAACCATGTGCATAATTACGATCTCCTAATGACTGAATTACCTAAAAAGTAACTTAGACTATTAAGCTTTAATGCACTATCCTAAATATAAAGTGAATTGCAAGCAGCAATAAGCCAAGTCCAAAAAACATTGATCCGACTTTTAGCAGTTTGATGTCCTTATCATCCGAAAGATTTAAAATTTGGAGTTTTGTCCGAATGAACTTAAAGCTGAAGAATGAGATACCAAAACAAATTATTGAAGCCGCGTCAATTGCAGTGTTTAAGCTAATATTCATCTTCCATTATCCATCCGCCGATAGGGCGTCATCGCGCATGCCATATAGTCTAACGTATCAAGCATGAGGTTTTGTCTGTCCGACTTCGACCCGGTTGACTTGATCTTCACTACCATCCAGTCGGCTCAGTTTTTTTTTTAGCGTTCTTTTCCATTCTTTTGAATGTGACAGATGATTTACAAGGAGTTCAAGGCGATTGATGACAACATCACTAATAACATGCTCGACGCGACAGGCTTCGGATTTCGAATGCTCAGGAGACAACCCAAGAATATCCCCTAAAAATCGGTTCAAACAATCGTCTCTTCTGGTTATTGACCGTGCCGCATCTTTTCCCGCATTGGTAATTTCAATCTTACCATATGTCTCGTGCTTAACCATTCCGGCATCAATCAACTTTTGAACGGCCCGGGTTACGCTGGGAAGTTTTACCCCGACTGATTTCGCCAAGTCTCTCACTCGAATTTGGCCCTTTGAGGACTCGTTTAGAATATGCTCTAAATAATTCTCCTGACTTGGGGTTAGCTGATGATGCACGACCAAAACCTAAATTATTTTTTGAATTAATGTTAAGGGTTGAAAGTTAGCGAAGGCTAACAAACAATCTTACCATTTATCGATCAATGTCAACCCTACGACATCTGACATTTTTGGCACAGTTTAATAACATTATTTGGTTTTAACGTCCCAGAAACGGGTGTTTTCAAGGCCTATGTCCTCGTTTTCAGCCTCAAAAAAGCCCTTATTGGGAGCGGAGCTCTCCCCCAACGGATACCCTTCTCCGCTTTCAATAACATCGCGCCCTCTGACCCGAAAGCCCAAACTTGCTTTCACTGACTCAATAAAGGACTTGCTCCCCACAGCGACACTGTCCGTCCATTTGTCTTGGCGCCCCTTCGCCCCATCTCCCAAGTGCTCCTCTACCCTCCCCTTGTGGCTTGTCCTTTGAGAATTCCTAATAAAATTTGTTAATGATGTTATTGTGGATTTTGGGGGGCGGTTGGGTGACTCACTAGGGCCGGGTTTAACATTCAATGGCCATTCCGGATGTTTATTTGTTCAGCTAACCCACAACCTGTCTGCCCAGTTTCGCACCTCCAGCTTTCAGCAATTTCATAAAAGGCGCTCGCTTTGCGGCCGATCAACCATCTCTTGGACCAATTGTCTCTCACGGCTCATACCGCTAGAGAATGAGAGAAAAATGGGCCACCGATATATATTCAAATCAGGATTTTGCAGCATCTCTGAGAGCCTGTCGCATGGCATCAAGTCCTTCTTGCTGCACGGACCAAAGACGACCGCCAGTTAGGCCGCCATCCACCACCAGATCATGACCGTTGATAAACGTAGACTCATCCGAGGCCAGAAAGACGGCCGCTTGAGCAATATCGTCCACGATTCCTGCCCGGCGGATTGGTTGAATGTCTGCCAGCACTTGCTTCATCAATTCAGCGGTTTTTTCCGCCTGATCCGTTGGTAGACCCGCGGCTTTGCCAAATATTCCCGTTGCGATACCGCCGGGTGAGATGCAGTTAACTCGAACGTTTTTTTCACCCAACTCCATAGCCACAACCTTGGTTAAATGAATCACGGCCGCTTTTGCGGCTGAATAGACTATCGACGAATAGCCGGCGAGAATTCCGGCAACGCTGCCCGTATTGATGATGCTGCCTGAGCTTTGGCCGCACATTACGGGGGCTGCGTGTTTCATGCCGAGAAATACTCCGCCGAGCAGAACCGACAACGCATATTCGTAATCTTCTAATGGAATCGTTGCGATACTGCCGTGTGTCGCCGGTACACCAGCATTATTGAAAAGACAGTCGAGTCTCCCAAACCGATCAACAGCGTAGTCGATCATTTTCTTCACATCGGCTTCCAAAGAAACATCCGTTTTCAGAAATTCGACTTTGTTGCCTAGCCTATCGGCAAGTTCGCGTCCGTCGTCCACCCGGCGGGCGGCGATAATCACGGAAGCGCCTTCCTCCGCGAAGATTTCCACGGTCCTTCGACCGATGCCACTTGTTCCTCCGGTAATTATTGCCACCTTGTCTTCCAAACGTCTGCGCATAACTTCCTCCTTAATAATTGACTTTTTGGCTTTCCAACCTAAGTATAGAATAGCCAGGGGGCGGGAGCATATCGGACAGGTTCTGCAATTAACGTTAAGCCCCGTAGTTTCATTCCGTTGGGTTCATGATTAATTTAAAACCCGCATTATTTCTTCTTCTGTATCAGCCACTATAATTTCGAGGTCTGTTATACCCTGTCCACCGACAGGATTTAGATCCATAGGACAGGCGGACAATACAATAATTAGAGACATCCTCGCATTCATAGTAATTTTATCGCCAAGCATTGGTTTCTCTTTCATCTCAAATTGATTTTTAACTAGGATATTCAATTAACACGATACGGTTAAAGCTACAGCTTTCAAATGCATATTGCAAGGATTGTTAGAGGATGGTATAGTCTGACACAGGCATCTTGTTCTGAAAATTAACACTAAAAATGATCTCGTCCGCCGCATCTTCCTTGATGTCATCCCAACTTAAACCATCGGCCAGTTGGTACGGATAATTTTTGGCCAGCACGCTCATGACATGCTGACCGGGTGGGGTCAGGCTGTCATCTACGGTGGATGGAATCGTTATCTCCAGGCGCGGCGCCTTGGGCAAACGGCCTGCGGC
Organism: Olavius sp. associated proteobacterium Delta 1; assembly: GCA_902749685.1. Lineage (GTDB taxonomy): Bacteria > Desulfobacterota > Desulfobacteria > Desulfobacterales > JAFDCJ01 > JAFDCJ01. Next base: position 9,071 of record CACVKW010001145.1, read on the forward strand.
AACCGCCAAAAAATTGGCTTCCAGACCTTCAACATCCGGGAAAATGCTGGTATCCGAGCGGTGCCACGGCCCTGTCTCGCCCGGAGCAAAAAATCGGATGTCCGGCAATCCCTTGAGCACCAGGTTTATGCGCCACGAACTGTGGCCCATCCGGATTTGCCGGATGTCCTTGACAAATTCCGGATCCAAGTGATCCGGATCCAGCAGTTTTAAAAATGTGCGCTTAGGAGGCGATCAGCAGTCCCGGTAAAAATACTTCCCCCCGATCAGAAAGGTTGTGTGGTCGAGGTGTTCGGCCAGAAATTCCTGCTCCTCCTTTAACCCATCGAAATGGGACGGTTTAAACGCTGCTTCCAAAAAGCCATTGCGTTTAAAATCACAATCGATATTGCCTTCTGTGATCAGACGTTCCACGCAGTTAATCGATTCCAGGGATTCCTGGAAAAATTGCACCATTTTTTCCCGGCCGAATTTTTTCTTGACCTTAAACAGGGCGGTGCTTAATCCTGACAGGCACATACCGCCATTTTTTGAACTGGCCTCGGAGCCGATCCGGCCTTTATCAATCAGGGTGACATCCACATCGGCCTTTTTAAGCTGCAATGCGGTCACAACGCCGGTATATCCGCTGCCGATAACCAGTACATCCGTCTGTTGGGGCAGGGGCTTGTTTGAGTAGTTTATGGTCGTGGGATGGGGGTCCGTCCAGTAGGTTGCTTCTTTAGTTTGAGAAAAAGGTGACACACAGAATCCCTCCATTTCTAATTGTACAATTCAACCTCCACCAGGACCGAATGTGTGCGGGATCCCATACAGGGCTCCTTCGGCACTGTTGACGTGAGGATGTTTGCTGCGCCCGCATGATCCAATCCGATCCCGTCGAGACTTGGCCCTTATGCCTTTGACACCGTCGGCGGGAGTCCGGATCCTTAATATTCAGCAGCCTACGAAAGCTGCTTGGCTGCAGACTGCCCCGAGTTCAGCTAAAACTCTCGGGCGACTTCCGTCAGGGTCTCATCCAGCCTGGCGATGATCACATCGATGGTTTCATAGCTGATTATCCCCGGCGGTTCTATGCGGTTTACTTTGGCGTTATTTAAGGTCCCGCCGGTCATCACCCCTCTTTTGAACAACCCCTTCGATACCGCCCACCCGATCTCAGGCGTCGGATATTCCAGGCCGATCAAAAGCCCTTTGCCGCGTACATCCACCAGTATCGGATGCCGCGCCTGCAGCCCCTGAAGCTTGTCCATAAAATACTCACCCTTTTGCGCGATCTGAGACGGGATGTCGTTTTCGATCATAAACTTGATCGCCGCGATCGCCGCCGCACACGCCAGCGGGTTGCCGCCAAACGTCGGCGATCCCAATATCCACGGATTGTCCTTTAACTCATCGACCCAAAGATGCGGGCGTGCGATGATGCCCGTTATCGGCATCACGCCACCGCCAAAGGCTTTGCCGAACACCAGTATATCCGGCACCACGTCATAAGCCTCGCAGGCCCACAGCGTGCCGGTACGACCCATGCCCGTTTGAATCTCATCGAATATCAACAACACCCCGTAGCGGTCGCAAATCTCTCGCAGCTGCTTTAAGTAATCCTGCGGCGGCAGCACGATGCCCGCTTCGCCCTGAATCGGCTCAACGATCATGGCCGCCACGGTCTCCCCCACGGCGATCAGATTTTTTATGGCAGCTTCGGCCGCCTGCGCATTGCCGAACTCCACGTGCTGCACCCCTTGAATGATGGGAAGATACGGTTTGCGGTAAGTCCCCTTGCCCGTGGCCGATACCGCCCCGAGGGATTTGCCGTGAAAACCGTTTACCGTGGATATAAAATAGTGATTGCCCGAGGCCAGCCGCGCAAGCTTTAAGGCCATCTCATTGGCCTCGGCCCCGCCGTTGCAAAAAAACGCATACTTTAAATCGCCCGGCGTGCACATCGATACCAGCTTGGCCAGATATCCCCTTAACGGATCCACCAGTTCCTGGCTGTGCAATGCGTAGCGGTTCAACTGGGCCTGCACCGCAGCGACGATCTCAGGATTGCGGTGACCGGCCGTGTAAATTCCAAAGCCCCCCAGGCAATCGATGAATTCTTTGCCGTGGGTGTCTTTAAACGTTTCCTGGGAATCCTCCCATTCCACAAAGGCCTCATCCGTTGACACTGATTTGCGGTAGGTCAGCCAGCCCGGGTTGACATGCTCATTAAAGTTTTCAATGGAGTCTTTGACAATCCGGTTTTTGTCATCCTCAGTCAATTCATCCTTTAGTATATACTGCAATACGCGGGTGGCTTCCTGCAAAGCCGCTTGTTTTTCACTAGCCATAACATTTCCTCCTTTCGGCCAATTTTTAACGCAGCAGATTTCAGCCAACTAGGCTGTTGTTCCGATGTGTGCGGACGGATCGTATTTGGGATCATTGGGAGCATTCTCAACGATTTCGGCTGTACCTCCGGATACCACTCTTCCATGAATATAGCCGGCACACGGGTCTCCGCCTTCTTCTTTGAGCCCGATCACATCCCGGTATCTTCCGGTTCCGGCAACAATGGTCAACGTTTCATCCACAATTTCCGTTTCAAGCTCCAAGGAGGAGGAAATGGCTTCCGCGACACGCTGCGCATCTTGCCGGATTGCCTTTAATTTGGAATTTTTTCGCATACACTGAACCTATATCACAACAGCGAAATTATCAAAATGTTAAACCCCGACCCGGACAATTCGGAATTTAATATTGAAGATTGAATATTGAATTAATAAAGATTATTACTTTTTAATATTCAGCGGCATGCTATTTGCTCAGGATTGTATCCCGTGAAATGCAAACTTGGCATATGGATTTATGCCAGAACTTAATTCGTGCCCGTCCGAAAATTAAACCGGACACGAATTAGTTTCCAGATTCTGAAAGGAGATCGTTATGTCTGCAAAATTGCCAACCCAAGCCCAAGTTGTCATTATCGGAGGCGGTATCGTCGGCTGCAGTGTGGCATATCACTTGTGTAATATCGGTTTGAATGACGTTGTTGTGGTCGATCGCAAAACAATCGCGTCCGGAACCTCCTGGGCGGCAGCGGGCCTGCTGGGTCAGCTCTGGTCGGACGCCGCCTTAACCAAGCTGGCTGTGTACGGCGCTGATCTGTATGCGCGCCTGGAGGAAGAAACCGGACAGCCCACCGGCTATGTGCGGCCGGGGTCGCTGCGGGTGGCTCAAACAAAAGCGCGCAAAGAAGAATATGACCGTTCGATGCAGATGGCCAGATCGTTTGGGATCGAGATGGCAGAAATCAGTTTCGCGGAGGCCCGCCGGCTATTTCCGTTGTTAAATACGGATGACCTCGAGGCGGTCTGGTTTCAACCGAATGACGGGCACACCAACCCGGAGGACACCACCCAGGCGCTGGCCAAAGGTGCCCGCAAGGGCGGTGCCAGAATTTTTGAACACGTGAAAGTGACCGGCATCCGGGTAGAGCAGGCGACCCGTGCGGGATTAAAAGCGGTTACCGGTGTGACGACCGACCAGGGCGATATTGCCTGTGAATATCTGGTGAACTGCGCCGGTATGTGGGCGCGCGAGGTCGGGAAAATGGTCGGCGTCAGCATCCCCTTGCAGGCGGCTGAACATATGCACATGTCCACCAATCCGATTGAGGGTACATATAAAGGAATGCCCTATCTGCGCGATATGGACGGATATATTTACGTCAAAGAGGAAATGGGCGGTTTGATCCTGGGCGGATTCGAACCGGTTGCCAAGCCCTGGGGCGTCAACGGCATTCCGGAAGATTTTATGTATACACAACTGCAGGAAGACTGGGATCAATTTGAAATTTTTATGACCAATGCCATTAAACGCGTACCGGCCTTTAACGATGCCGAAGTCAACAGCCTGACTACGGTTCCGGAAAGCTTTACACCGGATACGGCCTATATGCTGGGTGAACTTCCGGGCGTTAAGAATTTTTTCATCGCCGCCGGAATGAACTCGGTGGGCATCACCAGCGCCGGCGGTGCCGGACGGGCACTGGCCCAATGGATGGAGCAGGGGTACCCGGAAGAGGATCTGTGGGCGGTTGATGTGCGGCGCTTTTACGGATGGCAGCAAAACCATAATTATCTGCATGATCGGGTCATCGAAGCCGTCGGCAACCTGTATGATGATCATTGGCCCTTTAAACAGCCCCGCACAGCGCGTAATGCCCGGCGCACACCGTTTCATGATCGCCTGGCGGATCGCGGGGCCTGTTTTGGCGTGGTTGCCGGGTGGGAACGGGCCAACTGGTTTGCGCCCGCGGGGGCAAAAGCAGAGTATGAATACAGTTGGGGCCGCCAGAACTGGTTTGAGTATTCAGCGGCAGAACACATGGCGGTGCGTGAAAATGTGGGCGTGTATGACCTGTCGTCCATGGCCAAATTTTGGCTGCAGGGGCGCGATGCCGTCAAGGTGCTGCAAAATATCTGCTGCAACAACGTCGATGTACCGCCGGGCAAGGTCGTCTATACCCAGATGCTGAATGATCGGGGCGGCATCGAAGCGGATATTACGGTGACCCGCCGGGCTGAGGATAAATTTTTTATTGTCTCGCCCGGTGCCACCGGCATCCGTGATTTCGACTGGATTCAACGGCATATCCCGGATGGCGCGTTTGCGGTTCTGACAGATGTGACATCGGCCTATACCATGCTGGCGGTGATGGGACCGAAGGCCAGAGATCTTCTGGCCGGCTTGACGGATGCCGATCTTTCCAATGAGGCATTTCCCTTTGCGACCGCCCGGGAGATCGATGTGGCCTATGCCCGGCCGCTGGCGATTCGGATGTCCTTTGTGGGTGAGCTTGGCTGGGAACTTTATATCCCCAGCGAGTTTTCAACCAATGTCTTTGATGCTTTGGAGGAGAAAGGCCAAAAATATGACCTCAAACTGGTCGGCCTGCATGCCCTGGACTCCATGCGTCTGGAGAAGGGCTATAAACACTGGGGCGCCGACATAACACCGGATAACACGCCATTTGAAGCCGGATTGGGATTTTGTGTCAATATGGCCAAGGAGGCTTTCATCGGCAGAGACGCTCTTGTCCGACTGAAAGAACACGGATTGACGAAGAAACTGGTCATGTTCTCAATCCAAGATTCACAACCGCTTGTCTATCACGATGAGCCGATTTACCGCAACGGTGAATTGGTCAGTGAAAACACCCACGGAGCTTATTCGCACGTGTTGGGGTGCTCGATCGGGATGTGCTACCTTAAAAATCCCGCAGGCATCGAAGATGAATGGATCTTGTCCGGAAATTACGAAATCAACGTTGCCGGCAAATTATTTCCGATTAAGATTCATCTGGAGCCGGTCTATGACCCCAAGAGCGCACGGGTAAGAATGTAGCGGATTAATTAGAAAGGACCAATCATGGGTATCCTATGTCAGATTTTGACGGAAGATGAGAAACACAAGATTCATTCAGAAAGCATTTGATGAAATGCAGCTGGCCTCCGCCATCTGGCCGGCATCGGTGGACGAGTTTCCCAGGCACTCCGCCAATGTGCGTGAAGATATATCTTCTTTTATCTATTCAACCCGCCATGTCCAGGATGAACTGGGCCATCCCGCCGAAGTCGATTACATTGTGGAAGCCATGGTCGCGATCCTGGGTGATGAAGACGCCGTCAGACAGCGCCATCTTTATTCCGTGATATACTGCACCCTGGCGCCGCTGGTCCACGAAGGCGGCATGAGTCATGCCTACCTGGAACTGAGCCAGTTCGATGCCCCGATATGTGTTTTTCCCATGCCCTGCGCCGGTTCCACCGGGCCGGCCAGCCTGTTTTCCAATATTGCTTTGGGCAATGCGGAAGCATTATCGGCGCTGGTTCTTTTTCAGATGGCGCGTCCCGGGACGCCGATTATTTTCGGCGATGCCTCCGGCAGTACGAATTTTGCCAGCGGCGGTTTTCTGGAAGGTTCACCTGAGATGGTCCTGCAAACCGCAGCCCGGGGCGAGATGGCCAAATTTTATAATCTGCCGGACACCCAGGCCGGCTGCCTGACCGACGCCAAGGATCACGGGCCCCAGGCGGTCATGGAAAAAATGGTCACCACCCTGCCGCTGGTCATGATGGGGGTGGACCTGGTGCAGGGGCCCGGAGCACTGGAAACCAGCAACATGATGACGTTGGAGCAAATTGTGGTGGACGATGAAATTGCCTGCATGTGCAGGCGCCTGAAGGATGGTGTCGACATGTCGGAAGCCAAAAATTACTGCGACGACATCTGCGATGTGAAACCCGGCGGGCATTTTCTGACCCGGCCCAGCACGGCCAAGGCCTGCCGCAGCAGTGAGTTCTTTATGCCGCAGCTGGCCGACCGCAATACCTTCGACCAATGGGTCGCCCTGGGACGACCGGATCTTTATGACAAAGCCCGGGGAAAAGTTGAAAAAATCCTGGCAAGCCCCCAGAAAAACCCGCTGCCGGATGATGTGATCGGCAAACTGGAGGATATCATGCGCAGAGCGGATGAGGAGTTGAAAAAAAATTCCAAATCTCAAGCACCAAATAACAAATGGTTCGACAAGCTCACCACCCTGAGCAAAGTCGAAGGGTAAATCTCAAATCCCAATATTCAACTAATCACAGCGATGCAAGCATCTTCCCTGCCGCGGCGGGATTGCCAATTCAACTTCGCGCACAGACGTGTTTTTGTCTAATTTGCGTCTGCTCTGCTCCGGTTAGGAATTCTATTTAAAACAAGATCAGGCCGACCTTTTAGCTTGGCCTGGATGGTACGGGCGATGAATATCGGACTGCCGTCTGCGGTGTTCGGAATCCGGTCGTCGATCTTCAGCTTCACCGCACGGGAACTGGTGCCGGCCGCGCGGGCCTGATCCCGGACCATGCGGATCAGTTCCCGGCGCACAAAGGCGTCGGCCTCATCGAATTTGCCAAACTGCCTGGCACCGACCATTCCCCTGATCACGAAGCCGCCGCCTTGTCCCGGAACAATAACCGCCTGGCGTTTAACCACAACGTCACTGGTGACGGCTCCGATGGCATTGGCCACGTCGGCGTTTTGCGGCAGCACGGCATCGGCACCCAGGGTTTGGGCGGCTTGCGGCAGGAAGAAATGGATCGGGGCGCCGATGCCGACCACCGGCCGTTTCAGATCGATCCGGACGGCATATTGGTCATTTCCATTTGAAAACAGGTTTTTAACCAGGGTTTTGCATATCGGACAGGTGTCCAGGGCATCCGGGTCTGTTTCTTCGTCCAGTTGACGCTTCAGCAACTCCAATGCAAGACGCTCGATTCCCATACCCAGCAGGTGTTCGGCCATTTCCGGAATATCCATTTTTACCAAATGCGAAAACAACCGGCAAAAGTTAGCGGCGGCATGCCGGTCCCATTGAACGAAGCGACCGGTCACGTGCAATAGATCGGTGAGTGTCAGCCCGCAGCGCTGGATGACAAAATTATCTTCCAGACGGTTAATTTTTAGGCCCCATTCTATCAATACGCCGGTGCGCTCGCATAACTCTTGAATTGAAAACGGACGGTCATTAAGAAGGGTAACAATCTTTTCTTCCGACGGTGTCAAGCTCAGCCTGTCCAGGGATCCGGTCAATGCCAGGATCTGCATCCCCCGGGTGGAAGCCTTAAAGCGATCCTTGCGCCGGTTGAGATATTCGATGGCTTTGTCCGTCCCGGCACATTCCGCACCCAGCCATGCAATCGGCGCCACCCTTTGAGGGCCGATGAGAAACTGTCCTTTTTCGCGCTGGATCAGACTGTCGCCGCCCAGACCGGCGGTACGGATTTCAAGTGCTTTGACGTGGGTTTTGTGCCCGCCCACATTGGACCCGGTTTGACAGACGCTCACGGCACCGTCCCTCAATGCGGCGGTATCGGTGGTGGTACCGCCCATATCCACGACCAGTGCATTCTTCAATCCGGTCAGATGCCGTGCGCCGGCCACACTGGCCGCCGGCCCCGATAAAATAGTCTCTACCGGCCGTTCTCTGGCCATGGCAGCGTCCATCAAGGTTCCATCACCTTTGACGACCACGACCGGGGCTGTAATTCCCAGATTAGCAAGGACCCGCTCCAGATCCTTAAGCAACTTTGTCAGCTTGGGGATGATACGGGCATTCAGCATTGCCGTGTGGGCCCGGGTTCGGAAATTCAGTGTGTCCGAGAGCTCGTGACCGCAGGTGACGAATAGGCCGGTTTCTTGGCGGATGATGCGTTTGACCGCCAGCTCATGGGCCGGGTTGATGGCCCCGGCATAACCGGACACGGCGAACGCCTTGACGTCATCGTCTTTTACCATCCGGCGGACAATGTTTTTTACCTGCGCTTCGTCCAGCGGTGTAATCTCCGTTCCGGATATCTCCAATTGTCCGGTTATTGCGGCTTTGGGTTCATAGGGGATATCATCTGCATCGAAGCGGCCATAGGGCGGCATGATGATCATGCCGACTTTCTGGCCTTCACCTTCCACGATGGCATTGGTCGCCAGGGTGGTGGACAGGGACACCATCTCCACCTGCGGTAGCTTTTGCAGATCCAGTCCGGTCAGGGCTTGGTGGATGCCCACGGTAAAGTCCCATTTTGTGGTTAACGCTTTATTCTTGCAGATGGTCCTGCCCTGTTCAAAATCGTAGAGCACCGTATCGGTGTAGGTTCCGCCGGCGTCGATTCCCAAGCCGATTTTCAAATAAACGGCCGCATCCACTTGCAACCCCTCGTCATCCAGAACTGTGATTTCAGGTCCCGGCTGGCGGGTCTGCTTTTTATCCCAGAGGGGTTTGGCCGAAAGCCTGGATTCGAGCGAATCAAACTGGATAACGTGGTTCGGCGGAACCACCAGAATTTCATCGTTTGTCTCGCGTGCACTCAGAAGCTTTTCAATCAGGGCATGGTCGCCGGGTATTTTTTCGTACTGCCAGCCGTATTCCCGGGCCATTTCCCGGGCAAAGTTTTCATATTCGGGCGATCGTTTAACGCCGGTTTCAATGAAAGCGGCCCGATGATAGTTCTGTTTCCAGGTACTTAAAAACCGGTAGGTTTCTTGGGCGGCATTCTCGCCGTATTTATCGACCAGTTCATCATAGCTCAGTTTTTGATCGCCTAAAAAGACCGTTTTTTTCTGCTGGGAAAACGGTTCGGTTTTTTCTTCATACCAGCCGGCCGATATGTAATATGTGCCCGGGTATTTTTTGAATTGGCGCTGGTATTCCCTGTCTCCGCCCAGAAAGAGCGCCATGCAGTCATGAACCTTGGGAATTGCAAGGGGGATATCCCGGGCCTGGATTCCGACGGTACCCCGGCCGCAGACGCCGTATCCAACCATAATGCGCTCACAGCGGCCGGAGGCGGAAATCTCATCGATGGCTGCCTGGAGTTTTTCGCGCAGCAGATGGGGGCGGTCGTGCAGGCCGCCCTCCAGGTATCTGGTCCCGATATCGCTACCCAGTTTTTCAGCAACGGCTTTGATATCGATCCCCAGGACAGCACAGGCGATTAGGTATGGCTTACGATTTTGGGATGATTGGTTCATTGACTCCTCACAGGCTTGATGGTGCAAAAATGTCAGTTCTTAATAGATCGATCGACACACTGTCTTTGGAGTGCCGATTTATCCAATCTGTTTTACCGGTTTTGCACGAACCCCGCAGAAATGCTGATCGCTTTGCCGGTAACTTGATTTCCAGCAGGCGTCTTTTGATAAGTTTCATAATAATAAAATTGAGCTAGATATTTTAACCTGTCAAGGAAAATTATCCATAGTGGGTTTTAGTGGCAAACTCTAAAACGTCGTCCTAATTCTGAACAGAAAAAGGCTCTGATGAAAGCAACTCCCGCCATACCGGTATCGACAGATTCGTTACATTGCCAGGGATTTTGCGGATATTGCACAAGATACAACGTGCCTTTCGGTCAAGCTGAATATAATACCTTAAATTTGCACGTATTCTAACCAACAATGCAAAAGTGTGGATATCTTTAGGTTCTGCGACGCGAAGTTTGCTGGAAAAATTCAGGTATTAAACCGATATTTTTCCAGCGACGATCGGGTTTACCGGCCGAAAGCATCTGGTTTTAAAACAACCCCACCAAACCCCGAGCTGGTAAGACAACTGTTCTAAAGTGAAATAAAAAAGGAACGAAATCGGGTTCAACTGTGGCTTTGTGGTGACGTAGTCCACCGTTCCCGCAGTTAGATGCAGGATCAGGATAACTGTCGCCGCCGCCGGAGCGATGGGCAGAATGATCAGAGATAAAAAAAGATAGTACCGTGATACAAAGGAACATATGTGATACGAAAAAGCCGCATAGCTCCGCAGCACGGATAAAAGCAGCCATGATGTCTTAATCGGGAGGCCTTTTTTTCTTATGTGAAGCCGTTTTTTGACCCCATCGGCAATAATGGCTGCGCCGCTGATGCCAAGCAATGGGAGATAATTCAGGACAAGTGACAGCATTAAACCCGCCCAGAAAACCAAGGCGAGGGGAGGGCAAACCATCTGTTTTTTTTTCTTCGGATGCAAGCGGTTGAGCAACGGCTCTGAGGTACCGTACTCGAAACGTCGGAGGCAGAAAGAGGTCAGTTTGTTGCGGTGCTTATGGAAAACCCGGCCTTGAGTTCGGTATTCGAAGTGATAGCCCCGTTCTCTCATGCGCCAGCAAAAATCCACATCCTCCCCCACAAACAGCTCCTCCCTGAAGCCATTTACTTTTAGAAAAGTATCGCGCCTGATCAAAAGATTGCAGGCCGGCAAATAAAAGAAAGGGTCATTTTCCGTAGATCGTCTAAACCGGGAGCTCACGTTCAGTGACGACCTTACTTTTTCGTAGCGATCCAGTCCGTTTTCATTAAAATAGCTTTCGACAACGCCGCCGACTGCGCACAGGGTTTGGTCTTTAAACGCCGCTACCAGTTCCCGCAACCACACGGAATCAGCCAGACAGTCGGAGTCGAGAAATGCCAATAGCTCTCCCCGGGCGCGCCGGGCAGCGATGTTCCGGCAATAGGCTGCCTGTTTGTGTTGCCTTAGCGGAATCAGTCGGACTTCGAAACGGGAGGCTATATCCAGTGTATGATCGGTTGAAGCGTCGTCCACAACGATGATTTCGAGCTCATCGTCCGGATAAGTCAGCTCTTTCAGGGACTGCAGGCAAGCTGCGATATCATCAGGTCGGTTTCTGACGGGTATGATCACCGAAACAAACGGATAATCGGACAAAGGCGACACGCCCTCCCGTTGCAGAAAGCCTTTGCGTACCAGATTGTTTAGAAAAAACTCGAGCTCGTCCGGATTTTTGATTTCTGATATTGATCGGATCGTTTCGAACGAAACCATCTCATGATGAGAAAACCGCTTGAAGAGGCGTCGCCAACGAAGATGAATGCAGATTGCTTTCAGCGGGTAGGAAAGTGTCAGGATGACTTGCTCATCCGTTTCGTGTACTGAAACTGTATTGCGCAAACGATATGTCAGCATGTTCAGCGCTCTCAATGGGGTGACTTCTGTGTCTTGGGTTATGTCTTTTTATCCCCTGGCCGACCAGCCGGCATCGATGCTGATGACGGTTCCTGTGAGAAAGCGGCTTTGGTCGGATACCAGCCAGCGTACCGCATTGGCAATATCCAGAGGGGTAATATGGCGCCCTCTAAATAAGTGACCCTGCGAAAAGTGCTCATAGGGGTCGCCGTCAAGATCGACCTGAAATGCCAGACCGTCCAGCATGGGAGATTCGACAGTTCCGGGGCAGACCGCATTGACATTGATATTGTGATCCGCCACCTCCATGGCCAAAGCCTTGGTGAGGCCGATGACGCCGTGTTTGGCAGCTGCGTAGTGAACCGAGAGCCCCAATCCTCTGAGTCCCGCGACAGAAGAAATGTTGACAATCTTGCCGTATCGCTGCTTGACCATTTGCGGGACGACATGTTTGCAGCAGAAAAATGTTCCCTTCAGGCACACGTCCAGCACTTCATTCCAGGCTGATGCGCTAAGCTCATTGATGGGAAAAAGCGAAATTACGCCGGCATTGTTGACCAGAATATCCAGGTGTCCGAATGCTTTGATCACCCCCGCCACCGCACTGCGTACCTGGTTTTCATCACGCACATCACAGGTCTCACCGATGGCTTTGACGCCCAGCGCCGTCAATTCTGCGATACTCTTATCCAGATCATCGGTGGTTGAAAGCGAATAGGGAATGGTCTCGAGATCGCGGCAGATATCCACAATGGCCACCGCTGCGCCTTTTGAAGCCAGATCCTTGGCAATCGCCAGGCCGATATTGCGGGCGCCGCCCGTAATCAGAGCTGTTTTGTCTTTGAACTCCTGATTGCCTGCAGTCATGACGCTTTGCTTCCTCCTGATATTTAATATGATCTCAACTGCTCATTGATTTTCATGCCGGATTCAGGTGATAAAACCGTGCGCCGTCAGAAAGGACATGATCCCTTCTACCTGGGATTCGACCGTGCCCGTCAACAGGGTACCTTTTTTTTCAACCCGGCTGCCCCTGAGCAGCTGGTTGATCCGCTCATAGCTATCGAGTCCGCTATTCGGAGCCGGTACCCTTTTGGGACGAGGCCGTGGTGGATATACCCGCTTGACTGTGATTTTAGAATGGTTTGGCTCACTATAGCAAAGCTTTTTTATGCGCGCCGCAAGGGCGCATTTTTTATCCGCAAACGACGGCATCCGGACAACCACCGTGCCCAGTTCGACACTGAGGACGGCCGGTAGGCGACAGGCGATCACCTCGCGGGATCCCCGGCTCGCTTTGCGCTGGATTCGCAATTGGCGATCGTCTTTTGCGATTGAAAGATCGGTGATAGCCGAGACAAAAGGCATCTGCAAATGGTGCGCCATGAATGCAGCAATCTGGCCATTGCCGGTATCCAGCGACGTTTTGCCGCACAGCACAAGATCCGCTGCCAAATCTTTGACGGCCCGTGTGAGGAGACTGGACTTTGACCAGGCATCCATTGGTGCATCGGCTTCTACTTGGTAAATTCTATCCGCGCCCATGGCCAGGCAGCGCCTCAAATCGGTTTCCGCCGCCAGTGCACCCAGGGTCAGAATAATTACCTCACCCTGACCCAGTCGATCTCTGGCACGCAAGGCCAATTCCAGCGCGGCCTCATCATATGGATTGACGCGATTGATGTGATCCTCCGGTTCCAGATAGTTCAGAGCGGGATCTCTGCCGGTCCGAGCATAGGTGTAGCGGAATTGTTTAACGCAGACGATGATTCTCATTTTTCGAATTGCGCATTTCGAGTTACGCGTTGCGCGATACGCGGTTCGGGTTACGAGCTGCCAGTTACCACACAGGATGGAACAGTGGGTAACAATTTAGCTCAAATACAACTATTAAACCGCTAAAGAGGACGCCACAACTTCGACGATATCCTTCACCTTGGGAGGCTTCTCAATCTCCAAAGCCGCGATGCCGTCCTCCAGCATCGTCACACAATAGGGACAGGCTGTGGCCACCCAATCGGCGCCGCATAGCGCTATCTCCTCGGCCCGCATCTGGTTGATATGGTGCCCCGCACTGTCATGCAGCCACATTTTGCCGCCACCGCCACCACAACAAAAGGCGCTCTCCCGATTGCGCTGCAATTCCTTAATCCTGAGCCCCGGAACCGCCTGACAGATCTGTCTCAAGGGTTCGTAAATCTGATTGGCCCGCCCCAGAAAGCAGGGGTCGTGCACCGTTAAGGTTTGTTCCAGCGGATATTGAAGCTGAATGCGTTTTCGCTGAATCAACCGCGCAATGAATTGGCTGGCATGTTCAACTTCAAAATCGGCGCCTAAACTCGGATATTCATTTTTAAGGGTACTATAGCAATGGGGGCACAGGGTTAGAATCCTTTGCACGCCATGGCGCTTGAGCTGCCGGATATTTCTTTGTGCCAGCTCAATAAAGACCGAATCGTCCCCCAACCGTCTGGCCGGATCGCCGCAGCAATATTCCGCATTACCTAAGATAGCAAATTTTACCGCTGCGGCTTGCAGAATCCTGACCATCTCTTGTGCGGCTTGCTGGTAGCGTGGATGAAAAGCGCCGGAGCAACCCACCCAGAATAAGACGTCGACCTTGGCGGAGTCCTCTGAAATCAGCGGAACAGCACGGTTAAGGGCCCAATCCGCCCGATGGGAAATTCCCCGGCCGTAGACATCCCGATAGAGTTCTAAATCCCGGATCATACTGCGTGCTTCCACCGGCAGCAAACCCTGTCCCATCACTTTGTGCCGGCGCAGATCGATGATTTTGTCCAGCGGCTCGATAAAGACCGGACAATGGGTTACACAGGCCATGCAGGAGGTGCAGGACCAGATTTCATCAGCGGAAATAACTTCTTCCAGCAAGGGCATGCCTTCGGCTGGCAGTCGGCAGCCGTTGCGGTTTGCCTGCTCCATCTGGCTTAAGATATCCTGCATGACTTTGCGGGGTGACAGGGGTTTTTCGGCCTGGGATGCCGGACAATTCACTTCGCAACGACCGCAAGAAACACAGGCTTCGGCCTCCAGCAGTTGTTTCAGGCTGAAATCTTTAATTGTCCCGGCACCGGTTGTTTCCAATTCCGGAGTCGGCAGTGCGATCGCGCCCGGCAACCCCTGCCTGCGGTAATACACGTTCAGCGAGCCGGCGATTAAATGACGCATGAACGTAAACGGCAGTGCCGCCACGAAAACCAGAAGGGCGAAAAAATGCAAACGGATCAACACCTGCATTAACAGGGGCGAATCGGGCAGCGCCAGCGAAAGCAGCCATCCGGCCGGCGAGGACCAGGAAAACCCGGTCGAGATAATCGCCAGGCGCGTCCCCTCGGCCAGAAAGCCGGTAACCACGATCAAGAGCAGCACCGCCACCGGAAATATCGTTCTTTGGGGGGCCCGCGGTGCGGTGGCGCCGATTCGCCTCAGCAGGAAATACAGCAGGCCCGCCAGCATGGCCAAGCCTATCAGTTCGGTCAGCAAGGACAACAGGCGGGCGATGGGAAGCGGCATCGCAAAATCAAACTGGGCCAAAATGATTACCAGCAGCGGGACAAGAACCCCGAAGAAAACAAAAAGATGCGCCCAGCCGGCTTTACGATTTTGCATGATTTTGTCATGGCCGCAGAGATATTTGATCAGGCCGACCGGGTCCCGCGAAGGCCGTTGCGGCCGTCCCAGTTGCACAACTGCCCAGCGGTTTTTGAAACCGGCCGCCATGACGACGATCGCAATAGTTATGAGCAGCAGATCAAAGGCTGTCAGCAATTCTATAAGCTCCTTGGTTGTGGTTTCCTGGATAAACTACGAATAAAAAATGCGATCCCACCGAGCACTAAAACGCCCAGGATTACCTGGTAAACGGCAGCGGCCGCCATGACTCCCGGCTGGTGCCGGGCATCGGCCTTGCTGTGAATGTAGCCCAGCAGCTTATTTTGTCCATCCAGCGTTAGATGGCAGGCAAAACAGGTTTGATCGGTGATGGGTTCTTGCATACCGTGCGCCGCCTTGCCCTGGTGGCATCCCAGACAGTTGGCTCTGTTAAACACCTGGCTGAAATCCTGCTTGTTGTGAGAAGCAACTTGCAGCGACGGCAGCCATGATAAATAATCCGTCTGACCGCATTCCCGGGGATGGCAGCTTTGGCAGGTCTCCTTCAGTCGTTGCGAATGAACGGGGGAAAGCGGATCGTCCTTGGACCGCATGCCATGTCGGGTATGGCAGGAATAACATTGAGGACGCGTGCCGCTGTTCGATCCCCAGCCGTGACGATTTTCCTGTTCATGGCAGCTGCTGCATTCCACCCCACGAGAGCCCGGGGCGGTCACGTGGTCCTGGTTTTCCACCGAAGTGTGACAATCCCGGCAGGCGGCCTCTTCTCCGTGAATGGAAGCATTAAATTCAACGATGGAGATTTGAAGCGCACTTTCGCTGCTGCCGATCTTGTGGCAATCGATGCAATCCTGGCTTGTATAGGCCGCAGCGGATTTTACCGTAAAAAGAAGCAGGATCGCCAGGTTGAACCGCACAATTTGTCTCATAATCGTCACGATAATAGTTGCTGGATACTGGCTGCTCGATACTCGACTCATGAACCCGGATTGGATAAATAATCCGGGGTTTGTAATTTGAGATTTGTACTGAGAAGCGTCTAATCAGAATCCTTCGACTCCTTAACCTGTTCGATTAAGGGGGGCAGGATTTCATGGACATCCCCGATGACACCCAGATCCGAGAAACGGAAGATCCTGGCGCTGGGGTCTTTATTAATTGTAATTACCAGCCGGGCCTTTTCCATGCCGGCGGTATATTCATTGGCCCCTGAAATTCCGCAGTTGAACATTAAGCGGGGTGTTACGGTCTTGCCGGTCTGGCCGATTTGGCTCTCAAAGGGCAGAATCTGCCGGTCGATGACCGGCCGCGTGCCGCCGATACTGCCTCCAATGGCCGCTGCCAGCTGCCGAATGATATCAAATGACCGGCCTTGGCCGACCCCACGTCCCCCTGAAATGATGATGTCCGCTTCCTCGAGGTCCATCGTTTCCGTCCCGGCCTCGATGATGTCGACCAGCTTCGTTCGGAGGCCATCCGGCTTGACTGACATGGATTCAAAACGTACCTCAACCTGGGCCTGGTTGTGGGGGTCATCTGGCGTCAGAACAGACGGAATGAAGGATATGATCGCCGGGGCAGGGTGTTCGATAAAAACCTCTTCGAATAAATACCCGTTGGAGATCGCGCGAATGGCAACGGGTTTGCCGCCATCACCGGGTTTTAAATCCACAGCCCGGGTTACCAGGGCGGTTTCCAACAGCGCGGCCAGCCGGGGGGCCAGATCATCGGTCTCGGCCGACTGAGCCATCAGTAAATAGGACGGGGTAAACTGCTTCAGCAAACGAGCTAGTTCACTCGCGAATATCTCGCCGTGATAATGAGCGAGAGCGTAGTCCCGCAGGCAAATCACGCGATCCGCACCATAGGCGCCCAATGTCGGCAGCGCTTCTTCCAAACCTTTTCCGATGGCCACCGCTGTGACATCCCCCGCCTGGTCGAGATCGGCTGCCATGCGCCGCGCCTCCGCAATGAGCCCGAATGTTACCTCTTCAATGCTGAGGTCTCTATGCTGAACCAGAATCCATATGTCGTTCATCTCGTAATTTCGCCTCACAACATTCTACCGACCCGGTGACCTTCTACGATGGCCATATCGGTTTTTCTGGGGGCCACGCAATCGCCGATCCGATAGAGCTCTTTGACTTGTCCTTTCAGTGCAAAATACAGCTCCTCACAGGCCTGATTGCCGGCCGCCAGCACCACCGTGTCATACCCGTCGAATTCCATCATCTCGTTGGAATACACATTCAGTCCTTTGACCCGGGTACCCTGAATTTCAAGTACCGCAATGTCCGGGGTAAATGTGACGCCTTTAGTCGCCAGCCGCTGGCGTGCCAGATATAGATCTTGCAGGGGGCCGAGGCCGGCCCCCGTGAAAAGCGTCGGGGTGATGATGTGAACCGTTTTGCCGGTGTCGGCCAGCAGCTCGGCCGTGCCGGTTG
This sequence comes from Olavius sp. associated proteobacterium Delta 1, assembly GCA_902749685.1. GTDB lineage: Bacteria > Desulfobacterota > Desulfobacteria > Desulfobacterales > JAFDCJ01 > JAFDCJ01. The sequence goes on from CACVKW010001145.1 coordinate 26,654, forward strand.
CCTGATGATGACCATCCATATCAACCAGCAGCACTCGGGGGCCGGCTTCCACCTCCCCGTTCAATACCTGCCAGGTCGTGATGGCCCGGGGCGCCTCGTATTCCCCGGGAAAGGGTTTCTCTTTGGGTACAGAACCGGTGGCCACAACCACGGCATCGGGATTTTGCTGCAGCACGACCTCGGCCGTGGCCTCGCTGCCGAGTCTGAGATCAATGTCCAGCTTGTTCACCTGCCCGATCAGCCAGCGGGTGACCCCGGTCAGCTCCTGGCGACCGGCGGCTTTTCCCGCAATGATGTTCTGTCCGCCGACCTCTTCATTTTTTTCAAAGACAATCACCCGATGTTTTCTTAGGGCGGCCGTGCGGGCGACTTCAAGACCCGCCGGACCGGCCCCTACCACCACGACCTTTTTGGGCTTATCGCATCCTTTAAGGGTACCGATTCCGAGGGTCTTCTCTTGCCCCACCGCGGGGTTCTGGATGCATCCCAGACTGAAGCCCAACCCCATGCGGGCAATGCAACCCTGGTTGTCGGCAATGCAGTGTCGAATATCATCCGACCTGCCTTGCCGGGTTTTGTTGGGCAATTCCGGGTCACAAATGAGGGCGCGCACCATACCGATCATATCGGCATGGCCATCGGCCAGAATTTTCTCCGCCAGGTGAGGATCGTTAATGCGATTGGTGCAGAATACCGGCAGACGGATGACGGAGCGGATAGCGGCCGACAGCGGAACGGTGTAGCCCAGGGGCGTATGCATCGAGCCTTCCACTAAAAAAAGATTGAAGAAAGTACCCAGACTGAGGTCCATGAAGTCCAGCTGCCCGGCGGATTCCAGGCGAACGGCAATTTGCTTGGCGTCCTCCAGGGTCAGGCCTCCGCGGGGATGCATTTCATCGGCATTCAGCCGCACGCCGAGCGTAAAATCAGGCCCCACCGCTTTGCGCACCGCATTCACCACTTCCAGGCTAAACCGCATGCGGTTTTCCAGGCTGCCACCGTATTCGTCGTTGCGAAAATTAGTGGCGGGTGAGAGAAACTGCCGAATCAGCGAACTGTGTCCCAGCTGCAGTTCGATTCCGTCAAAGCCGCCTTCGACTGCATGGGCAGCACTTTTGGCGAAGTATGCGACACACTCCCGGAGATCCTCGATTTCCATCTCTTTGGCGGTTTCACGAAATATGGGATCCTTACCCGGAGACGGTCCCCAGACCGGCAGGCGGGATATTTTTCCATCAGCCTGCATACCGTTATGGTTTAGCTGGGCAAAGATCCGGGTATCATATTCGTGAACAGCGCGGGTAAGCTGTTTGAAATCGGAAATGGCATCCGGCTCGAAGGCATCCACCAGATTGGCATAGGGATGATCGGTCGGATGGACTCCCAGTTCTTCGGTGGTAATGAGACCGCAGCCGCCCCTGGCACGTTCGCGATAGTAATCTATATGGCGTTCGCTGATTCGGTGATCTTCGCCGAAATTGGTCATGTGAGCGGCAAAGTGAATCCGGTTGGCAACGATCACCGACCCGAGCTGCAAAGGCGAAAAGAGATATTTAAACTCGATCACAGCTGCTCCCCTGCCTGCCGTCCTTCCAGGATGGCCATATCGATGCCGCGCGGGGCGACACAATCGCCAATCCGGTATAATTCCCGGATCTGCCCTTTCAATTGCCGATAGAGCTGATCTTCCGCGACATTGCCCATATCAAGAATGATCGTATCGAAATCCTCGAACCGAATCGGTGTGTTGGTAAAGATCTCGCGTGCCTTGACCACATTTTCTTCAATTTTATCAATGATTACATCCGAAGTGAATTTCACGCCCAATTGCAGCAGCCGTTGACGGGTCAGATAAAGATCCCCCAGGGGACCCAGCTCGATTCCAATAAACAGGTCACTGGTCACCATGTGGACGTTTTTACCTTGATTGGCCAAAAATTCGACCGTGGCCGTGGCATGATGTCCGCCGTTTTCGTCGATAAACAGCACCTTCTCACCTACCGCAAACGATTCATTTAAAACCTGCCGGACATCGAGCACCAAAGGGGGACCGTAATTGCCCGGTACCGGTTTCGGCCGGGGGCGGGAGCCCGTGGCGACGACGACGGCATCGGGATGTTGTTGCGCGACGAAATCGGCGTTCACCCTTGTATCGGTGACAATCGGTACTTCAAGCTCCGCCAGCGCATGCCTGAGATATCTAACAACGCCGGCCATGGCCTGTCGGCCGGGTCGTTTTTTTATGAGATTGATCTGACCGCCGATGCGGCGGTCTTTCTCATAAACGGTCACCGTGTGGCCGCGCAAACGGGCGCTGCGGGCGGCTTCCAAACCGGCCGGACCGCCGCCGACAACCATTACCTGTTTGCGGTTGGCGGCCGGTCGGAACGTTTTTTCACCTGCCGGCGATTCCTCTCCGACCAGGGAGTTTTGAATACACCCCAACATTTTATTCTGGTTGATGCGGCCGATGCATCCTTTATTGTCTTTGACGCAATAGCGTATGTTTTCCGGTTTTCCTGCGCGTGCTTTTTTAGCCATATCAGGATCACAAATTAAAGCTCGCACGAACCCGACCATATCCGCTCTTTGCGCAGTGATGATTTCTTCGGCCATTTGCGGAAAGCCGATCTGGTAACTGGCCATAGTCGGTAAACTGACGCTTTTTTTGATCTGTTCTGCCAGGTCAACCGTAAAACCAATGGGCGTGTGCATGGATGCCAGGGTCAGGTAGAGATTATAGTAGGTCCCGACCGAGGTATTGATGAAATCGATTTGCCCCGTGCTTTCGAAGCGCTGGGCAGAGCGGCGCGATTCGTCAATGGTGATGCTGCCCCAGAATTTTTCATCCACACACAGGCGAATTCCGACCGTAAAGTCGGATCCCACCGCTTTGCGTGTTGCCTCAACAACCTCAAGCGGCAGGCGCATGCGATTTTCCGGGCTGCCGCCGTATTCGTCCTGACGATGATTACTGAGCGGAGAAAGAAATTGGCGCAGCAAAGATTGCGGCCCCATGTCGATTTCCACACCGTCAAACCCACCGGCACGGGCCAGTTCGGCGGCCGCGGCAAAGGCCGCGGCAAGGGTTGCCATATCCTCGGCCTCCATCGCTTTGGCAGTTTCGCCAAACTCGATATCGGCCATGGCGGATGGGCCCCATATTGCCTGCCGGGAAATGGAACCGCTGCTTTGAAACCCGTGATGATTCAGCTGGGCGAAGATCCGGCTGTCAAATTCGTGGACGGCGTCTGTCAGCCTCAGGTAATCATCGACCACCTGCGGCTGAAAAGCCTCGATCATGGCTTCCCAGGGCCGATCTCCGGCATGAATTGCGAGCTCTCCAACAACGACAAGTCCGCATCCACCCTGTGCCCGGCGGCGATAGTAAGCGATATGGCGCTCATTCAAGCGGCCCCGGCGGGCGAAATTAGTGCGATGCGCGAGAAAACAGATGCGGTTGGACAGCTCGACGCCGCCGACCTTCAGTTTTGTAAAGAGGTTATCGTACATAAGACAAGGCTTTACCAAAATCAAACTCGCTGGATTACCGGAGCTTGGCGCCTTGGACTAGCTTCAAGCAGCGCTTTTAAGGTTCACCAGACATTCCGGGTCCGGCATGGCGATGTCATGATAGGTATGATAGGCCACGGCCGGACAACCGCCGCGGCAAACTTCAAACCGGCTGCACGTTTGACAGGACTCAACGTTCAGGTTGCGCAGTTGAGAGAATACCGGCGCACGCTGCCAAATGTTTTTAAAATTGGAAGTCCGCACATTGCCGGCAAGAAAGTTCCGCTCCTGCATGAAGGCGCACGGATACACATTGCCGTTGGGTGCAATGCAGCAGGTCATCTTGGCGGCACCGCACATGTCCAGTCCTTTGCGGCGCCGGTTTTCTGAGGTCAGGCAAAAAAAGGAGTCACCGGTGCGCACCAGATCATGATGATCGAGCCAAACCGCAAAATCTTCCAGTTGATCTTTGTCAGGTCCCAAATATGACCGGCTGGCTTTTCCCCTGCCCGACGGACGAAACCGCGACACCCTTAAATCGGCACCGTAATCTTTTGCAAGATTGCGAAGATCGTCTAACTGGGGATAATTTAGCCGGGTCAACACGGTGTTGATGCTGAACGGCACTTGATTGCGTGCCAGGCATGCGACAGCTGCCAGAATTCTGGGGTACGTTCCCCGGCCCCGAATTCGATCGTTTACTTCAGCCGTAGCGCCGTCAAGGCTGACCTGCAGATAAAGCATTTTCAGTTTTGCCAAACGCCGGGCCAGATCCTTGTCAATCAGCATCCCATTCGTGCTCACGCAGGTAACCAGGCCTCTTTGATGGGAATATTCCAGCAGACCCAGGAAGTCATCTCTGATAAACGGCTCCCCCCCGCCAATGTTGACCTGGAACACTTTGAGTTCAGCAAGTTCTTCGATCAGCTTCAAACACTCCCGTGGCGTGAGCTCCCCCGCTGCGGCCACCCCCGAATCCGACAGGCAGTGGGCACATTGAAGGTTGCAGCGCAGGGTCATCTCCCAGGTGACGTTGACCGGCGCCCGCAATCCCATCTTTGCCATTTCAGCACTCAAGGACCACCCCTTTTTCCTTTAACTGATTCAGGCTTTTTTCAATATCCAATAAGCGGGCTTTTGAAACGGTATTCCGCGCTTTACAATGGGATAGCCAAGTGTCAAGGCTGACCTTGCCTTTAAAAAAATTCGGTTCAAGTGCATTGCCGCAAGAAACAAAATACAGCCGTGGCCCCACCATTGTATAAAAAAGCAGACCGAAATCCTCTTGCCGCACCTGGGTGCCGGGGGCCAGTGTATATTTTGTTGCCGTTATTGATCCCATGATTTTCTATCCTGAGACCCCTCCAGAGTATGAAATATAGAAGCGCGCAGTTCGTTGCCGCACTCGATTCGGCTGCCTGCGACAAGCTGCATTCGGCCTTTGCTCATGTCGCAGGCAGGCCCCGGCACGTCGAGGAGGGCTTTTCGCCGGCCGAAATCCGAATTATCAATAAACTCCGCAAATACCATCGATGGCCAGTTCTTCAATCTGGATTTCCTCGGTGTCAAAAATGTTGTCTTGCGGGGTTTCATCTGCTTGTTGCTTTAAATCCTCTTTTTTCTCATCCTTTTCAACATCGTGTTTTTTCATGTAACTTTCCTTTTGAATTGTTTCTTTAACACCGAGGGATAAGGTCATACGTGCATGTCGCCGTGTACGGATGCGCAATGACTGATGCCCTTGTGTATAGATGAAAGTGCTTCTTAGATGGCCACGCACCGGTCATCCGCCGAAAACAGATTGAAAAACATGCACGACAGCTCCGCTAGGCAGGATATCATCCGGCTTCAATACCCTTGCATTTATGGCCACAACGGCCCTGTCAGATTCCACAATTTTTAAATGCGCCAGAAGGTCGCCGACTTTGGCATTCTCCGGAATCTCTATCTCGAAGCCGGTCGCGGCGGGTTCGTAATCCGGACGATTCCTGCCCAGGGTTCCGAATAATCTGACGCTGATCTTCATAGTCGAATCCGCTAAAACGCAAATGTGCTGTCCATATCTTCGTCACTGATGACGATCACGGTATTGTGCGGGGGCAGCGGTTCCTCGTAGAAAAACTTGGGCAAGCGATCATCCTTATTGGTAAATCCGGCCCTGCGGTTGAATTCCCGTTCCGCTTTCAGGACCCGGATGCCCATGGCAGGAATGTCATCCGGCCCGAGCTGGGTCCCCAACTTCGCGTTCATGGCACTCAAAAAGGCTGCGCCGCCTTCGGGGGTCGTAATGGCAAAACTTGCCAAAAGGCACATCCCGGTGCAATCGACCGCGGCCATGGCAATCTGCATGTTGCGGGAAGCCTCAACCTGGCCTTCGGCCTTCAACGGATCGAGGGCCTGGGTCAGATATTCCCCGACCACGTTGCCCGCTGTGTGATCCGCTCCCATCGGCGATGTGGCATAGGTAACCGCATTGCCCTGCATGGCTCTGGGATCGTAGGCGGCAATACTCTGGCCCTTGACAACCGGCACCCGTGGATGGTTGAAGTGTTTGCCGACGGCGGCCGGACCGTCGCCGATGACCCTGCCGATTTCGCTTCCCTTGGCCACCGCTTCAATCATTTCGACAGCGGCCTGGCCATCGCCGAATTCTTTATATCCCGCATCCATGGCCACCGCAACCGCTACACCGGCGCTCATGGTGTCCAGACCAATATCATCGCACAGGTTGTCCAACCGGGCAATTGTATCAAGATCATTGATACCGGTCATACCGCCCAGGGACCAGATCGTTTCGTATTCTAAAGAGGAGGTGACATACTTGCCGTCTTGATCGACAAATTCATTGGAGCAATGGACAATACACTGGGCGCAGCCGACGTGGGTGGTCTTGCCGCCGCGTTGCTGGATAACCTGGGCCATGGTTTCGCCGCTGACCTTCTCCCAACCTTCCAAGACACCCTGGGTGGCATTGTAGCTGGGGAATGCGCCCATGGAATTGATCGGGGCCACCAGCCCGGCGGTGCCGAGGGCCGGCATCATTTGACCGCTGAAAGGATGGTCCTTGACGGCTTTGGCATAGGCTTTGGCAGCTTCCTTGAAGGCTTCCGGATCGGCGATGGCATCGGGGCTTTTCCCGCGCTGGTCCACCACGATGGCCTTGAGCCCTTTGGCGCCCATGACGGCACCCAGGCCGCCCCGACCAGCCGCCCGACAGGGCCGTCCGTCAATGTCGGAGGTCTGAATGGAGGCGGCGGTCAATTTTTGCTCGCCTGCCGGTCCGATACAAAGTACCGCGTTTTTCTCTCCATAGACCGCAAGCAACTTTTCCACGAGGGCATACGTGCGCATTCCCTTGTACGCTTCGGCCGCATCAAAGCTCGCTTCTCCATTTTCGTCGATTTTGAGGATGTTGAGGTCCTCTTCCGATCCCTGGCCTTCAACGATTATGGCAGAGATCCCCAGGCGTCCAAGGGCCGCGGCTATCGTTCCGCCTGCATTGCTTTCCTTAATAGTTCCGGTCAGCGGGCTTTTAGCCCCGACGGAAAGTCTGCTGGTATTGACCAAATTAGTCCCGCTCAAAAGGCCGGGAGCGAAAATTAGTTTGTTTTCCGGACCTAAGGGATCACATTTGGGCGGCACCTCCCCATTGATCATGATCGATGTAAGACCTCTTCCTCCCAGACCAAGGTATTCCTGCGGCACATCTTCGACGGTTATTGTTTTGCGGGTCATGTTTACCTTCAGGAATTTCATAGCATTCTCCTTATGTTCAGTTCACATTTTATATGGTAAGCCGTATTCAGATTCAACGCCTGCCATTGCGGCTGCCCCTTGAAAAAACCAGCAACGGACCACACGGGCAAGGGCCGGGCCGAAATCAAGGACAACCCTTGCTCCGCATGGATTAAAGTCCTTTAATGTGAAGTTATTTTAAAGTGAGCCCTTAATCCCATTCACACACCCAGCGCCCCTTGATTTGGCGTTTATCCATGGCCGCTATGGTCTCGTTAATGGATTCTATTTTAAATTTTTTCTCGATCAGTTTGTCAAGCTTCATCTCACCACTCTTGGCGATATTGACCAGCGCCGGGATATCAAGACCGGGCGAGATGCTGCCATAGAGGTGCCCGATGATCGACCTTTCCTGCAAAGCCAGAAGCATAAGCGGCAGCTCGGAAGACGATGCAGCCGGCGGAATTCCGGTGACCACCGTTTTGCCTCCCGAACAAATGGACCAGTAGGCCTGAACCAAGGCCCCCGGATCGCCGCTGACTTCGAATACGAAGTCGGCACCGCCGCTGACCCACGAACCGTCTTCAGCCTGCATTCCTCCGGTAAGCTTCATGATGGCCGGTACCGGGTCTTCCTTGGAGCTGGCGATGAAATGGGTCGCCCCGAATTCTTTGGCGATGTCTTCTTTGCTGCCCTCCAGATCCACTGCGATTATCGGATTGGCATTTCGATTGGCCAATGCGGCGACAGTGTTCAGCCCGACGGCTCCCATACCATAGACAGCCACCGAATTTCCGGGTTGAATCTTGGCAACATTGTTGACCGACCCCCATCCGGTGGGAACGCAGCATCCCATCGCACAGGCCTGATCCAGGGGAAAGTCACTCGGCAGGGGAATGGCTCCTGCCTGAGGGAGCACCGTGTATTCGGAAAAACCCGCTACAAAAGCTTCATGCAGCACCGGCTGCCCCTGGGCATCCTTAAACCTTGGGGTTCCATCCAGCAATGTGCCCGTCATAAAATATGCCATATTTGTCGAGCAGATATTTCCTCTGCCTCTGAGGCAATTGGGACACTGGCCACAGGGGATCATCCAGGTGGCCACGACATGATCTCCCTTTTTGATATTGGCGACGCCCGGTCCCACCGCTTCAACCACGCCGGCTGCCTCATGGCCGCAGATCATCGGCAGCGGCAAGGGGATATCGCCCTTAATCACACTGAAATCCGAATGGCAGAAACCGGAGTAGGCGTTCTTGACAAGCACTTCTCCTTCCTTGGGGGGCTCCACTTCCACTTCTTCGATGGATAACGGCTGACCAAATTCTCTTAATACGGCTGCTTTGCTCTTCATGAATTACCTCCTTTTTTCGTTAAAGGTTAAATGGATCATTGAGCGATTTACCGTTGATTCCTGCTTGGAATCTTAGCCTACAATAAGGGAGAAACTGATATTTGCTTAGCCTCCCATTGCGCCGTAATTTAGTCAAAGGCAGTTTGTGTACCTGTTCATTTGTCTGGTTGGAGGGTCTAGGGATAGGTTCTTGATCTTCAGGTGGTAATTACTGATAGAATGGACAATTTGTCAACATGAAATCGCTGATAATTAAAATTTCGTCTGTGCTATAAAATCCGAAGTTCTTTGGGATAGGGTGTCAAATATTCGAATCCATCTTCTGTCACCACAATTGAATCGCCGACCCGGGCGCCGAATTCGCCTTCGATCGTGATGCCGCCGTCCACCGCAAAGGTCATGCCCGCCAGAAGGATGGTTCGGTCGCCGTCTTTAAGCTCCGGGCGCTCCAGGAAGGAATGACCCACCCCCCTGCCGGTCCGGTAGCAGATGCCGAAGCCCTCGGATTGATATACTTCCAGTGAAGCGAAATGAACTTCTTCCGCCCGCACGCCCGGCCGAATCATCTCCAGGGCTGCAGCCTGGGCCTTCAGGGCGATTTCGTAAATCCCGGCATGTTCGTCCGACACCTCTCCCACAAAGTATTCGCGGTCAAATCCCAACTTGATTTGCTTAAAAAGCGTGAAGGGACAAAAGCACATGTAGACCGGGTCACCTTTACTTAGGCGGCGAATCGTGGGACGGCGATGAACCATCGCCAGTTCAGGGCCGGATTGAAGGATTTGAAGATTGTGAATCATGGGCGAGTATAATCGCTCGGATTTCCGGTGGTCGAGTAACTCCGCTGCTTGGCGGGTTCCGGCGGCAACTGCCGCCAGAGATATTTCATACTCGGGTATGCCTTCCGCAATTGTCTGCACGGCCGCTTCACACATGGCCACCGCGACTTGCCCGGCCTGGCGCATGGTGTTTAATTCTTCCGGACTTTTGACCATGCGCATATCCGATAAGATTTTTGTGATATTCTGCATGGCAGCATTGGAAAATTTATGCTGTAAATAGGAAATGACCAGCGGGTGGGTTTTAGCCGGTTCGAAACCGACCATTAAATTCCTTGAGCTGCCAAACAATTCATCCAGCAGGGCCTGCCACTCACCGTCGACACCGTCCGTCCATTCTCTGATGTCTTCAATCCAGGACATGTTGGCTGCCATTTCGGCTTCCAGGCCGGGAGTGATCAGTGTCGGGGAGCCTGTTCGGGGAATCGCCAGAATTGTCGGTCGGCCGAAGTCCATTCCCAGGTAGCCCCAAAACCCGGAGAGAAAATAAATGTTGTCCAGGTCGTGGATGACAGCCAGGTCGATGTCTTCGTCGGCGAGACGCGTTTGGAATTCTATAACTCGCTTTTTCTGTAGGTCATGCATAGTTGGTCTCCTAATACACAGGATACACAGCGTCACAAAAAGTTGCGAAAACACAAATTAAAATATCGAGTTTAACAAAAGCTTCTAAACTTAAATTCGCTAAACGCTGTGCATGTTTAATCCGCCTGCGGCGGACGAGGGTTTAATTCCCGCCCCTCGGGGCGATTATAATTTTCCGCTTGATACCCCGTTGCTTGCAGCGGGGCAGTTCATTTGGACCTATAAATTTACATTAAGTTAGGTATTTATCGAAATTTTGTTTAATATATAATATCACTGCTATCCGGTCAATTTTTATATAAACGCTCTAACCAATTAAAATAATATATAATATTGAGAATCTTTCATTTTGGGATAAAATTTTCCTCAAATAACCCTCTGGAGGGTCGAAAATCTTTGTAACATACTAAAATTTTAATTAAATAATTATACTTGGAGCTCCTTTTTTTCCCATTTCGCTATAGTTGGTTGCTTGACGTCCAGCCTTTTCGCTAGATCCAATTGAGTCCATCCTCGCTCAAGTCGCTCCCGCTTTACGGGATTCATGAAAATATATTCTTCCGCCGCTTTCTGTTCATACAATTGAACTGGGCGGGCCTAGCTGAAAGCGCAAGGGAAAAAGGATAACTTATGCCTCGGAGTGTAAGTTGCCTCCGGTTCATAGGGGCACCCGCGTAAGAAGGAATGTGGAACTTAAAATAGCAAGGAACGAATACTATGAAAATTAGTTCTCAATTTTATTTACTTTTTTACAGAGTTTTGTTAATATCACTACCCATTTTATGAAATAGATCCACCAAATTTTAATTTAACTATTTGAAATTGTTTTATTTAATTTGTATCATAATTTAGTGCATGATTATTGCACGGCAGTTAATGGGTTTAGTGCGTTGTTAAAGCCAAACCTGTCGTGAGATGGGACGGAAAACTGCGGGCCTCTGAGGGGCGAGTGATACAAACTCAAGAGATAGCCGGGTTATCATATTATTTGGTTGCCCGGCTTTTTTTTTCATGCAATTAAGAATTCCTAAAGCTGGTGAAAGAAAAGGTGAGATTTCGTAACTACGGTACGTTTATTGGTTGTTGAATCGTTTCTTTTTTAACCGGTATGGCGCAGGGGGGGGGATGTTTAGGCGCATTACCCTTAAGAAAAATGTTTGTATTCCATTATTGCGGCAGCTATTTATTTGCTCGTGGCTGTGGGTTTTCCTTGTTCTTTTTCCATCTCAGACTGTCTATGCCGATGCGCCGGTGGCCAACCCTGACACGGCCACCGTGGCCGAAGGCGGCACGGTCAGCGTCCTCGAGTCAACTGAAACCAGCGTGCTGGCCAATGATACCGACGCTGAGGGGGACACGCTCACGGCCGCGTTAGTGAGCGATGTGTCCCATGGCACGCTTGTGTTAAATGCGGCCGACGGCACCTTCAGCTACACCCACGACGGGTCGAAGTATTTAATTGATTCGTTTACCTATAAAGCCTTAGATGCCAGCCTCGAATCGGCGGCTGCGAAAGTCACGATTCGTATCAACCCCCACATAGCGCTTAGGTGGGATAAAAACCCGGAGTCCGATCTTGCCGGCTACAGACTTTATTACAAAACCGGCGCCCCGGTTGATGATAGAGTAGATCCGGACTTGGCCGTAATTGATATTCCCAAAGAATCGTTGGCCGATGAAGATAATCCGACCTATACGGTTGAAGGATTGGATGCCACCCAGGTCCATTTTTTTGCGGTCACGGCCTATGATGATTCGATTTCTGTCAATGAAAGTTATTTTTCGAACGGTGCATCTACCTTGAGGATAACCAAACCCGGGGAGGGATTTTTTGTCAACGGTGAGATGGACTACACTAAATTCCAAACCGAGGGGCGGGGAATCCCTGGAACATCGGTTGAAGTTTTCGCTAACGATATTCAAATGGAAGTAAATGATGACGACGTAAAGGATGACGGCGCTTGGATAAATTACCTGGATTTCAGCGGTGTCAGCCAAGGAGAGATCAACCTGACCGTGGTATACAACGGCATCACATCCTTTCCGGTAAAAGGGATATACGACATCATCGCTCCCTTGATTGAACTTGATGACCCGGCACCAGCTGTTACAGACAAAAAAGACAGCTATGCAATTCTACAATGGGAGACCAATGAACCGGCTTTTGGTACCGTCGAATACGGCTTGGATGAAAATTACGGCGGCATCGAAACTTCTGAAGTATTAACAACTAATCATCGGGTCATCATAACCGGTCTGGCTGCAGATACTGAGTATCACTTTCGGGTGAGTGCCGAGGATGCTGCCGGCAACGGTCCGGACAGCAGCTCAGAGGACACTAACCCTTCTTCTGATTACAGTTTTAGAACCGATCCTCCGGCGGCGCCGTCCATCGCAAAATATCCATATTTAGGCCCTGATTTTATAGAGATCACCTTTGACAAGCCCAATTTGCTAAATGCCGGGCTGGAAACCAGCTACTCATTTAATCCAGCTCTGTTATTTAATACCACCGAGGATGAGTCTGACGATATTATTGAAATCGATGATTTCTCCTACAGGCTTTTAATGCGGGATATTCCGCACTATGAGATTTTTATCCTTACGGTAATTAATATTGCTGATTCCGTCGGACAGAGCATCATCCCGCCGACTGTAACGATCAACGATAATGACCAGGACAGCATGGCCGATGACTGGGAGGCTGAGTATGGCCTGGATTCGGAAAATGATGACAGCGGTCAGGATCCGGACGGCGACGGCAACAGCAATTACCAGGAATACCTGGCCCGCACCCACCCCCGGAACGATGCGCCGGTGGCCGCTGCAGATGCGGTCACGGTGGATGAGGGAGAGACGGTGAGCGTGTTGGACTCCGGGCAAGGCAGTGTGCTGGCCAACGACAGCGATGCGGAAGGCGATGCGCTGACAGCGGTGCTGGTCAGCGGGCCGGTTCACGCGGCGGACTTCAGCCTGAATGCGGACGGCAGGTTCAGCTACACCCACGACGGATCGGAGACCAGCGCCGACAGCTTCTCATACCAGGCGCAAGATACCGAGCCTCGTGCCGGCGATCCGGTAACGGTGAGCATCACGGTGACAGCGGTCAACGATGCGCCGGTGGCAACGGATGGTGGTTTTACGGTGGCAGAAGATGCTGTATCCGGTGTGGTTGTCGGTACGATGTCGGCGTTCGATAACGACGGCGATCTTTTGACCTACACTATCAAATCGATCAATGCATTACCAGTCATTTCAATCGACAATGTGACGGTGACCGAGGGTGATACCGGAAGCATTAACGCAACTTTTACGGCCACCCTTTCTGCTGCCGTCAGCCGGGAAGTAAGCGTTGAGTACGCCACATCCGACGGCACCGCTGAGGCGGGCAATGACTACGAGCCGCTCGCCGGCACCCTAACGTTTGATGCCGGCATCCGGACGAAAACCATGGAAGTGTTGGTATACGGGGATGTGACTGACGAGGCGAATGAAACGTTTTTTGTGAATCTTACCAATGCTGTGAATGCGGTCATCGCTGATCCGGAAGGCCGGGCGACAATATCAGACAATGATGGTCCTGCAGGCATACCCGCAGGAGGCCTGGTGGCGGCTTACAGCTTTGATGAGGGCAGCGGGACGACGGTGGTTGATTCTTCAGGGAATGGAAACACCGGCGTCATCTCCGGTGCCGGTTGGACCGCTGAAGCCAAATTTGGCAAGGCACTGTCCTTTGATGGTGTCAACGACTGGGTCACAGTCAACGATGCAAATGTACTCGATCTATCGACAGGTGTGACGCTGGAGGCCTGGGTCTATCCGACCGAACCGTTGTCCGGCCGGAGCTGGGCGACGGTGATAATAAAAGGAGCCGCCCTCTATTACCTCGCTGCCAATTCTGATCTTGATACACCATCAACCGGCATTATCGTAGGCGGCTATCGGGATCTGTATGGAATCCTGACCTTGCCGGCAAACAACTGGGCGCACCTGGCCGGAACTTATGACGGCGTAAATCAGCGACTGTTCATTGATGGTGTGGAGGTCACCAGCAGGGCACAGATAGGGGAATTTGAGACATCCGATGGCCCACTTCATTTCGGCGGCAACAGTGTCTGGGGTGAATTTTTTCCCGGAATGATCGATGAAATCCGCGTTTATAACCGCGCGCTGAGCGTGACTGAAATTCAGGCCGATATGAACACCCCCGTCGAGCCGCTTTCGCAGGATATTCCCTTGATGTTGATTGAAGATGTGGCGTTGGAAGAAACCGATACACTCTCAGTTAATGCAGTTTTTACGGTGACGCTATCTGCTGTCAGCCAAGATGAAGTGACAGTCAGTTATTCCACGATCGACGGCACCGCTTCGGCCGGCAGTGACTACCTGCCAAGCTCCGGCATTTTGACATTTGCGCCCGGGACGACTACACAAGTGATTTCCGTAGCGGTAAATGGAGATGTTATCGACGAAGAAAATGAAACTTTTTTTGTACAGCTTTCTGCGGCAGTCAATGCAGATATTGGAGACCCTGCCGGCCGGGCGATGATTATCGATGACTATGAGGGCGGTAATTTTGTAATCGATGGCGGTACCGGAGATATATATATCGCAGACAACAACGATTTGGACTATGAAACTGCCACCAGTTACATGTTGACCGTAGAGGTTGAGGACTCCGGTTTACCACCGCTCAACAACACCGCCATGATCACGGTCGATGTAACTGATGTTAACGAATCCCCGGCCGCAGTTGATGACAATGTCGCTACAGATGAAGATACCGCTGTGACCGTTAACGTTTTGGCAAACGACAGTGATGTAGACGGCGACGGTCTGAGTGTTGTAGCAGTAACTGATCCAGCCAAAGGTACGGCCGCGATCAATGAGGACAGCAGCGTTTCATATACGCCGGAGGCAGACTTTTTCGGCAGCGACAGTTTCACGTACACTATCAGTGACGGTGAGTTGACTGCCACCGGAACGGTGACGGTAAGCATGTCGGCGGTCAATGATGCGCCGGCAGACATTACTCTGAGCAATAACAGTATTAATGAGAACCTGCCGCCCGGGACCCTGGTGGGTACTTTTACCTCCACCGACGCTGATGCAGGCGATAGTCATACCTACAGCCTGGCATCAACAGGTGCAGGTGATATTGATTGGCTTTTCTTCACCATTGCCGGCAACGAGCTTAGCGCGAGGGTGACCTTGGACTACGAGGCTAAATCTTTCTACAGCCTGCTGGTGATAACGGAAGATCAAAGTGGTGAGATTTTTGAGAAACCATTCACCATCGTTGTGAATAATGTCAATAATGAAGCACCGCTCGGCATCACTTTGACCAACAGCGCAATATCCGAAAATCAGCCTGCCGGCGCAACCGTCGGGACTTTCTTGACAACAGATCAGGATATCGGCCAGATTCACCTCTATAGCCTGGCAGCGGGATTGGACGACGACGATAACGCATTATTCACCATTTCCAATGATGAGCTGCGGACGGCGGCCAGCTTCGATTTCGAAACCAAAAGCACCTGCAAAATTCGGGTGAAAACCGATGACCAACACGGCGGTGCTTTTGAAGGGAAACTCACGATTACCGTCATCGACGCTAACGATGCTCCGGTGGCCTTAGATGACACGGTGAGCACCAGTGCAGACACCCCGGTGATCATTGAGGTGTTGGCCAACGATAGCGATGCGGACGGCGATGGACTCAGTGTGACAGGGGTGAGCCAGGCGGCCAACGGCACGGTGACGGACAATGGCGACAACACCGTCACCTACACGCCGAATGCCGACCTTAACGGTCAAGAGACCTTCACCTATCAGATCAGTGACGGCCAGGGTGGCAGCGTCACGGCCACGGTGAATGTGACGGTCTATGCAGCTCAATATACTTTGACATGGGAGCCGAGCCAATCACCTGACGTAGTAGGATATTACGTTCACATTGGCACAGCACCGAGAGATTACACCCAAACCATCGATGTGGGCAATGTCACAAGCTATAATATATGGCTGGCCGAGAAATTCGTTACCTATTATTTTTCCGTTACAGCCTATGATTCTGGCGGGCAGGGGATCGACTTTTTCAAACCAGAACTCAGTGCCCGCGTAATAGACGATATGCATATCTTAACCTCTACAAATTATGAGGATGCATGGAACCCGACTGTAAGTGGCTGGACTGTTTATGACAATGAACCAGCCGGAGCGGTGATTAGCAATGTGTATGATGCTGATCGTGGGAGTCGGGTGATCGAGCTTTCGGGTTCAGGCCTTAACAATGGTTATCAATTGAGAAAGGAGGATGGAAATCCATGGCTTGATTCGAGTCGGTTTGTGATTGAATGGAGCATGCAATATTCGGAGAAATTTGAAGTTTTTATTGAGGTGAGGACCACGGCGGGTCAGCG
>CACVKW010001146.1 GCA_902749685.1 Olavius sp. associated proteobacterium Delta 1
ATCTTTCAAAGGAAATCCATCCAGCGCGCTGCGGGACATAACATGATATACGGCTTTTTTCTCAGCAATAATCATTCGCGATGTCCTTGGCATATTTTGACCTCCTTTCTTTGCCCGCATCATCGCGGGGTTCGTTTAATCCGATTATATCAGGCAATCAAAATTGTCAAGTATAATTAACCTGTCCCTATTCTTCA
>CACVKW010001147.1 GCA_902749685.1 Olavius sp. associated proteobacterium Delta 1
ATTAACAACCACCCTACATATAAGGAGGATTTTTTTCAATGACTCGTATTATTACTCACTTTATGACTCATTCTAAACCCGTTTTTGGACAAGAGTGCCGATACATATATGAAAGCAAGAATGATGACTGCCCCGGATCTCTATGGTATCGACCCAACTGGTGTCGAATTTTTAGCCAAAACCAGAGCGAATAAACTTTTTGTAACGGACCAAATGACAATCATTATCAATAAAGCAATGGATTTGATGGGTTCACACGGTTATGCTCGGGAAGGTCATATTGAGAAACACTGGAGGGATAGCAAAATAATTAGCCTTTGGATGGGGGGACGTGGTTTAGCGAAATTGGATATAGCCCGCTGGTTTTATGACTGTAAGTCATTTTAATTTATCTTTTGGACTTACAGTTATCTGAATCCCTAAACTTCTTTTAGAGTGAAAGCTCAAAATCTTCTAAAAACAAAGCAGGGAGAATTAGGGTCTGATCTGGAATCACTAACCTGTAAAACCCGAATTGTGACCTGCCCCCCAAAAACTGATCCAGATTTTAAGAGAGGGATATGATAGGATCTGGATACAGCAAAGGAGGTCAGGATGAGCCGCAAACGATATTCCCCCGAAAAGATAATCGGCATGCTGCGGGAAGCCGAAGGTTTATTGGCCCAAGGGATGACCGTTGGCCAAATCAGTCGTCAGCTATCAATTCCAGCGCAAACCTATTATCGCCGGCGCAAACAATACGGCGGTCTGAAAATCAGCCAGGTCAGGCGCATGAAGGATATCGACGGATTTCGGCGTTGCTGCGTGATAGCGGTCGGCAGGTTCATCACAAGCGCGTCAAGCGCATCTGGCGTCAGGTGGGATTTCAGATAGGCTTTGTTAGCAAACGGTGCAATTTTATTCTTCTTGACTCTGATCGATGCCCCGGCAGGATATGCATGGCGAGCTAACCACAAGGCGTGTCTCATAGCTTGTTTTATCTCCATTAAGCTGATTTCGTATCTCCCGTGCCAGAGTTCCTTCAGCCGCCTGAATTGCACTATGATCCAGCGGATGTTTACGAGTTACCGACTTGGCCACCTTAATTTTTCCGCCAAACGATTTTGCATGTTTTTGAGCCAGCTTCAAAGCATCCTTTGCTTCATTTGACCCGTCAAAACCCACCATAATATTCATTTTGTCCCCTGTTTTCCAGGTGATTTTTGATAGCAAGATCGCCGGATCTTAAATCTTTTTGGCCGACGACAGCTTTTTTGCCGACAACAAATAGGACTTCTGCCCCAAAGGCATATGAAGCGCTAAAAGCGAACAACGCCATGACCACACATAGATAAGTTTGCCAGTGATTTTTCATTTTCTCATTTATGGTATTTCGAAGATTAAACATGGACGTTACCTCTTTTTTCATTTTTTAACTATTTTTTGATTGGCTGATATTTCATCGTCTTGCCACCGCCACCGTCATCGTTTCCACCAGGATTGGCTAACTAAAGCAACATTACCCGCCATTAACTTGACTATATGAAATCAGCTGTTCAGCTATACGAACGGCAGTATTGCTGGGGATGGCAAAGCCAATTGTTCTCTTTTCATGGGATTGGGTCACAATTGCTACGTCGACGCCGACGACTTCCCCTTGACGATTCAACAATAGCGCACCGCTGTTGCCCGAATTATTGCCGGTATCCGTCGACCAATAATCCGGGCAAACGCTGCAGTATGTAATCCCATTCAGTTGCGCCTGCCGGATTATACCCCCGAATACGGTTGGGGTCAGCCTTGGCCTTAGGGTCTCGCTCATTCTCCCCATATACCCGACGGTCGCCACAGGCTCACCCCGGGTCAGATAACTCGAATCCCCAAAGGTAACATGCGGTAGCGCGACTGGATCAGAAATCCGGATCACCGCCAGATCCGTCCGGGGATCAGTCCCAATCAATTTCGCAGGACACCATCTCCCGGTTGCCAGCCTTACCTCTATCATGGTGGCACCACTCACCACATGGTTATTGGTGAGAACGTGTCCCTGAGCGTCAATGATCATTCCAGTGCCTTGACCAACAAATTCATTACTGAATTTGCGCTGCAACTTATCAACATCAAAATAACGTAGAAATATGGGATCAGCCGTAAATGAAGGCAACGGTTCAACATCTTCTTCCCGATTGATAACTTCAATATACACTGTTGCAGGGATGGCATTATCTCCCACTCGATTTAAATTGATATAGCTGATTGGCTTATTGACATCCTGCTGTCCGCATCCGAAGAACAATACTGAAATGAGCAATGTCCCAAAGATGACCGGTAAAAAAGACTTCATCAACCACCTATCTGAAGTGCCATGATTGGTAATATGAGGTATTTTCATAAGAATTCTCCTCTGATAATTATAATTACTTGAATGAATAATCATCTGCCCGATTCTTTGGATAGCACAATACATGCCAGAAATATTTACATTAAATTAATATATTTATTTCAAATACTTGTTATTGGAAGGAGCATCTGGCAAACTCAAGCCGTACTGATATTTAGAAAAATTGCGAATTACTTTTTCTAAAATTTCCTAAACACAAATTCGGTTAAAAAATGTCTTTGGTGAGGACAACTCGAGGTAAGGGAAAGATGGATTTACGCCTTATGAAGCTTTGACGACGGGCATTGATAATGCAGCATCAGATTTTTCTTTACGCAAACCACCGGGCAGGGGGCATTTAAAACTACGTACTGGGTTGTAGAGCCGAACACCAGTTTTCTGGCCAGTTCCAGAGCTGCTTTGGTGACATTTGATCCATCAAAACCAACTTAATATTTTCATTTTAGCTTCCGATCATTTTCGCCACTAAGACACAAAACCGCGAAGATGCAGATAAACCAGTGGTTTCACTTTGTGTCTTGGCGCCTTGGTGGCATTTTATTCCGATTTATCCTGGTTCGGTAATGGAATAATAAAAACCGGTTTTCTCGTTCGACGCAGGACCCTTTTGGCAGTGCTGCCTAAAAATGTATTTGCAATGATTCCTTTGCTGTGAGTTCCCATGATGATTTCATCACAGTTTAGCTCTTCCGCCTTGCTAAGAATTTTCTCGGCCGGGAAACCCTCACAGACTTCGATGGATATCCCTTTATCCGCAAATTCGGGATGATCTTTAAGTTCCTTGTCGCGTATTGTTCTGAGACGCTTTTTAATAAGTTTTTGGGCTTCGGCGGTGTGTTCATCAACAATCCTTTTGTGCCCCTTCTCGTCAATGTAGAGGTCCAGCATGACCCGGCTGGCTGGATCCACATCCTCCAAAACATGCAAAATGATGACTTCGGCATCGTGCTTGATGGCCGAGTTCATAGCATAACGCAGGGCATAGACTGCATTGGGCGAAAGATCGGTTGCATAAAGAATTTTTTGGATTTTAGGAATCATTGTATTATCCTTTCTGGTATGTTTTCCTCCAGGAGTTTCGTTGGAACTCCCGGCAATTGTCTAACGCCAGATAAAAAGCCCCTACTGCCAGCTCTGCACAGTGATAATTTTCTTCCGGTAATGTTTCCAGGAATTCGATGACATCCTCCGGCGCAATTTCCCAGGCTTCCTCAATTGTTTTGCCTTCTGAAAGATGTGATACCGTATTCGCGCAAGCATTGGTATTGATACAACCGTTGGTATCGAAGGATACTGTTTGAATACGGTCGCTTTTCATACACAAAAACATTTCAACCGTATCCTCGCATTCTCCGGTTCGCTTGCCATATCCATCCGCATGCTGCAATCTTTCCCGCCTGTCATGGCGAAATGCCATTTCGAGGTAATTTAGGGAATGATCACGCCAAAAATCAAATTTATCTTGGGCCATGTGTATACCTGCTCAGGATTTATGAATCTACTTATTATCTTTAGTGCATTTAGCATGCCAGAAATTATTAGGATTGATAAATTGAATGTTTTAAGTTGGTTATTCTGATCTCAATCTGCAGGCCATCTTATCCGGGGAGTAAATAGTTGAAAAATTTCAAAGCCATTTTTGAAAAATTTCGAAAAAATTATAGGTAAAGATCCGGGGCCAGAGGGCCCGGCTTTGGTCCACGCCGGCTTCCGGCTCGTAGAGCCTATAGCTCGGAAAGAGGGGTGATATGGGTGATTACCTTTACCAGCAGTGTTCCCCGCTTCCGCTTCGCTACAGACGGGATCTTCGACTGGCCCAAAGGATCAGGTTTTCGGTATTGAATAAAAATTAGCAGGGGATGAGGTAGGGAAGGCAAAACAAGTAAAATAGTCTGGATCAGTCTTTTCTGGGAACAGGACAACTTCAAGACCTATGCCGTATGCAAGTTATCTTTTCAATTCTGACAGCTTAGAATCGTCATTGTGAAAATCAGGTGGCCATCCCTTCCTTAATGGGTACACAAAAGTTGCTCTACCCTTCTTAAACCGGAAGTCGCATTTTTCAGCACCTTCGGCAATTGAGCCATTCAGTAAACATATTCTCCTTGCCGCCGGTGTACGGAATTTTAGGGCAACGGTCTTCATAGGCTTGCTTTGTTTCCATTATGAGATTAGCCGAAAGATCATCACCGAAGCGAGCTAAAAAAACTTTTTGCGTGGCTTCAAAGAAGGGTCTAAGAGGGTCTGAATCTTTGAATTGGATTAGGCGCCTTTTAAACCTTTGTAAGTTATCCGACTTTGGCAAAACTGTATGTCTTCTTTCCCTTTGTCAAAGGCTTGAACAAACCTGTATTCGTTACCCTTGTGCGTATGTCTTTCTCATTCATGTGGTGGTCGCTGAAGGACAAAGTGCCATCCGATTTTAGCACCCGATGTAGTTCTCGCAGCACATCATCAGGCAGGGAAAGATTATATTGTTAGAAGTTAAAAACCTTAGCTTCTGCCGCCAAATCTATCAAATGGGGTCCACCATCTAACATCATATTTGAGAAGAATTTTGCCTCGTCAACCTGACGAGCCTTGGCGCATGGGATTCAAACCCCGATTGAAACCTCGTTTTCAATTAAATATGGCAAATAATCATTTGGACAATCACCTGTTGGTGTCTTTAAATTTAATTCTCTCTCTGAATTAGCCCAATTAACGCCATTATCAATAAAAAACAAATCCGTTTTATGCCCCTTTGAATGAGCAATTTTAGCAAATTGAAAGCACCTTGTTGCAGCCTCGTTGTCATCTCGACTTAAAACAAATAAAAAATTTGCCATAGTTTAACTCCTTTCTTTTTTCATTAATGAGCTTATTTATACAAGTCCACACTTTCCAAAAACAATGCTATCTTAGGCAAAAACCAGATATCACCCAACTACCGATATATTGCGTTCATTCACCGAGTAGCTTCTTTCTGCGATAACGAAAGGTGTGGTGGTTGATGTTCAATAGCTTGGCCGCCTTGCTTTCATTACCTTTGACAATTTTGAGTGCTTCATCAATATAATGCTTTTCAAATGATTTAAGTTGCCCGTCAAGATCAAGACCTTCGGCAGGAAGTGGCGGGAATCCGGCATTATCACCTGCATGAGCCCTGGTTTCATCTCGGGTATGTGAGTCTATCCCCAGGTCCGCAGGCAATAGATCAGGTCCCCTGCCGATCAAAACCGCTCTTTCCACAAGATTTTTTAATTCCCGCACATGACCTGTCCAGTTATAAGCCAGCAAGACTGCCGCGGCGTCTGATGAAATCCCTTTAAATTTTTTACCGAACTTTTGACTGAATTCCTGCAAAAAATATTTAGTCAATGGGACTATATCATCGGGACGCTCGTTTAAGGATGGCGCTTTGACCTTGATCACACCCAAACGAAAATACAGGTCTCTTCTGAACTGACCGTCTTCTATCATCTGGTCTATGTCTTTATTGGTGGCCGAAATCACGCGAGTTTCAATATGGTGTTTCTTGGTGCCACCGACCCGGTAAAATTCACCAAGTTCCAGAAACCTTAAAAGTTTGGCCTGGGCTTCCAGGCTAAGGTCGCCGACCTCATCCAGAAATAGAGTTCCGCCGGCGGCCTCTTCGATGAGCCCCTTCTTCCCGGCGGCCCCGGCGCCACTGAAGGCGCCCTTTTCATAGCCGAAAAGTTCACTCTCAATCAGGTCCTTGGGAATGGCAGCGCAGTTCACGGTAGCAAACGGGGCTTTAAAATTAGGACTATTGTAATGGATGGCACTGGCCAACAATTCCTTGCCGGTGCCGGTCTCGCCCATGATAAGAACCGGTGTATCAGGGCTTTGGGCCACCATTTTGATAAATCCCATGACATCCTGGATGGCATTGCTTTCTGCGATAAAACAGGGAATGTGCTCCTTTAAATGCTTTTCCTGAAGCGTCCTAACCTCCTTTCTTAAACGGATGGTCTCCAGGGCATTTCGGATGCTGACTTCCAAACCATCCATATACAGCGGTTTGACGACGTAATCATAAGCACCCAGTTTCATGGCCGAAATGACGGTGTCGACATCCTCATAGGCTGTGATCATAATTATCAAAATATCCGGGTAAAGACCTTTGATGTGGCGCAGCGCATCGATCCCATTCATACCCGGCAATCCAATATCGAGCAGAATCAAATCCGGTGTTTCTTTTTTTAAATGCGCAATAGCCGTTTCTGCATCCGAAAAGGCCTTGATCCGGTAGTCATCCTCAAGGGCCATGGTTACCCCGTCTGTAATCGTTTTCTCATCATCGACGATGTAGATTGAATATGAAATCATGGTCGCTCCGCTCCTTGGTATGTATTAGGTATTGGGTATTTGGTACTAATAATAGGTAATAGGTACTGGGTACCGGGTACTTGGTATTGGGTATTTGGGTGCTGGGTATTTGGTACTCGGTACTGGATACTGGGCATTGGGTACTGGGTATTGGGCATTGGGTATTGGGTATTGGGTAAATTTCATAATGTTACTTTTATTTTGTATTCGTTTTTTTCGCATCTCGTGCTTTTTTTATAGATTTAATCATTGCTGTCCAAAATAATTTGAAAATCAAATACTGCCTTTAATAAAAACAGGCAGTTATAAACGGGAAATTAGTGATTTAGAAATCAGGTTGTA
>CACVKW010001148.1 GCA_902749685.1 Olavius sp. associated proteobacterium Delta 1
CTTGTGATCTGGTTGGCGCCGTCACGGTCCTGGATCGCCAGGCTGCCGCTTCGCACAATGCGGGTATCGGCCGTTAAGATACCATTATCATACTTTTTGATCTGACTCAAAAAGTTATTCGCTCCGTAGACAAACTCGGTTCGGTGGAGGCTGC
>CACVKW010001149.1 GCA_902749685.1 Olavius sp. associated proteobacterium Delta 1
ACCCCAATTGAGTGAAACTCAATTGGTGGGTACTCGGTATCTGGTACTGGGTATTGGTTTTAAGGAATGGGTTTGATTTTTAATATATCACCCGCAAGGG
>CACVKW010001150.1 GCA_902749685.1 Olavius sp. associated proteobacterium Delta 1
AACCTGATTTCTAAATCACTAATTTCCCGTTTATAACTGCCTGTTTTTATTAAAGGCAGTATTTGATTTTCAAATTATTTTGGACAGCAATGACCGTCCGCATTATTTCAATTTTTTATAATAATGCTTTAATTTGCTCCTTACCCAAAAATTTTACAGTTAATATGGCACCAACAAGACTTGTTTGAATA
>CACVKW010001151.1 GCA_902749685.1 Olavius sp. associated proteobacterium Delta 1
TTATAACGTTTTAGGGATATGCGGAATTGGGGGTAAACAGCGGTGGCGTTGGAGAAAAGATGATCTTCCGATATGCCACCGAATTGTGACTATCCTAAGAA
>CACVKW010001152.1 GCA_902749685.1 Olavius sp. associated proteobacterium Delta 1
ACAACCTGATTTCTAAATCACTAATTTCCCGTTTATAACTGCCTGTTTTTATTAAAGGCAGTATTTGATTTTCAAATTATTTTGGACAGCAATGAATTTCTTATAACATACAAGACTCTATAGTGCTACAAAATTACGTTGCTCCCAATCCTTTGAATGGCTCTCCATACGCGTCAACCCGGAACGCTGAACTGTGAACCCTTGAACCGCTAGCTTAAAGCTTTAATGATTGCCCTCATAAAAGCCGGCAAATCATTCGGCGACCGACTGGTGATTAGATTCCCGTCAACTACAACCTCCTGATCCACCCAGGTGGCACCGGCATGAATCAGATCATCTTTTATGGCAAAAAAGGAAGTCACGGTTTTGCCCTGAAGTATTTCAGCCGAAGCCAGCATCCAGCCGGCATGACAAATCGCGGCAACGACCTTGCCGGCTTCGTTAAAATCTTTGACCAACTGGACCATTTTCGGATAACGACGCATGAGGTCGGGCGCATAACCGCCCGGAATCACGATACCGTCAAAATCGGTAGACGACACCTGGTCCGCATTTACATCCACCGTCACTTCTGTTCCCGGTTTTCCGGTGTAAGTCTCGGCACTGCCCGATCCCATCACCACCACTTCACAACCGGCTTCTTTGAGCCGATAAAATGGATACCAGAATTCATGCGTATTGAACATATTTTCGACCGGGATGACAATTTTTTTACCTGAAAGCTCCATTAACAATCTCCTTTCGACATACTACTTTTTTTAATAAAATACATTAAAAAAAATACCATATAACATTTTTATTATTGAAGATATGACTATAATTATGAAACAAAATGCAATGCTCGAATAATATCCAACATTAATTTGAGAGAAATATATGCATCTTTGAATGTATGTCCAGTTTCAGGCTGCCAAAATTAATTTCTAAACCTGTATATCAACTTATTGTGCTCAACTTGTGTATAATACACAATAAAATGTGTTTTCACGTGAAACCTAGTTAATCCGCATTAATCTGTCCCTGAAGATTGCACGGTCGGGGTTATAAATTATTTTTCGAGAACTGGAGAAAGTTGGTTGATCTAAAATCCGGCGGATTAATCATCTAATGCTGCGCATTTTATTTTAGGCTGAACGCTTTCGTCTTTCTAACGGTATATGAATTATGAATTGCAGATTCCACTTTTCATTATGTACGATTTGCTGATATAAAAAAAAATATAACCCCAATTGAGTGAAACTCAATTGGTGGGTACTCGGTATCTGATACTGGGTATTGGTTTTAAGGAATGGGTTTGATTTTTAATATATCACCATTCTGCAATATTCACACAATAGCTTACCACCTTGTAATATCCTATTTTCAGGGCGGATTAATTAGATGATTCATATATCAGATACGATAATTTTGGATGAAAATGAGATTCAACTGGATTTCATACGGGCATCTGGTCCGGGTGGACAGAATGTCAATAAAGTCTCCAGCGCCGTTCAGCTTCGATTTAATGTTGCCGAAACCACCGCCTTTAATGATCCGATTCGGGAAAGATTAAAAAAAATTGCTGGTAAACGCTTGACCGCCGAAGGCGTCCTGATCATTAAAGCGCAACGTTACCGGTCTCAGGAGCAAAACCTCCAGGATGCCATCGATCGATTGGTTGAAATGATACAAAAAGCAATTGAAGCGCCCAAACACCGCCAGGCGACCAGGCCAACCGCAGCCTCCAAAAAACGACGCCTGACAACTAAACGGCGGCGGAGTGAACTGAAACGACGACGCCAGGTGGTTCGTCCTAGGGAAGATGAAAATTAGAATCGCGGAGGGAGAAGTCTTTGCCCGTCGAGCGAATGCCGCGAGCGGGCGGCTAATCCATAGCAGATGCAGCAGGAATAACAATGACCGGGAAGTTTCAAACCAAAAATAGCTATCTTGTTGGAATTATCTCCGATACCCACGGGCGCTTGCCGCATTCGGTGGCAGCGGCTTTTGCCGGTGTCGACCTCATCATCCATGCCGGCGATATCGGTAATCAGGATATATTAATAGCGCTTGAAAAAATTGCGCCGACCATCGCCGTGCGGGGCAACATGGACATGGGCCAGTGGGCACACCAACTACCGACAGACGAAACCATTAAAATTGGTCAAACTTTTTTGCATGTGGTCCATGATGGGTACCGGTTCGAATTAAAGTCGAACGAAGACGACCCCAAGGTGGTGATTAGCGGCCATACCCACCGACCGCTGAGGGAAGAAAACCAGGGGGTGCTGTATATCAATCCGGGAAGTGCGGGATACCCCAAATACGGCCAGCCGGCTACCGTCGCCTTGCTGCAAATTAAAGGACAAACACTTGAGACTCGATTCATCGAAATGAAAGATTGATTCGAAACATCCCGTGATCGCATTTTCCCAACACCTCGCCAAAGGCTAACAGTAGTTGACCGGATAGACTTATTTCATTTTCCGAATGATGACAATAGATCGATTGATATTGAGAAACGGAAGGTGGAATTGATCCACGGTCACGGAAAATTGACGACCAACTGTTTTGGGATCGCCACCCTCACCGAATCCCCAGCCGTGCAATTTCTTCATTTCGTCAACAATAACGCCTCCTTTTAGAGCCATCATGGCCCCCTCATCGTTCAATAACGGCTGAGCCAGGCGCCGGAATAATTCCAGGGAGGATACCGCCCGGCTAATGATCACATTAAATCGATTGCGATAATGGGGGGCGTTGGCAAGATCTTCCGCCCGCACATGGAGCGCTTCAATATTATCCAGTTTGAGAGTCCGGATGACATGCTTTAAAAAGCTGACTTTTTTACGGGACGCATCGATCAAGGTGATCGAGAGGGAAGGCATTAAAACCTTTAACGGAAGGCCGGGAAACCCACCGCCGGAACCAATGTCCAGCAGGGTTGCATCCTTTGGTAAGACCCGGGCGACAGGCAGTGAATCCAGAAAATGCTTGACGGCGACCTCGAATGGATCAGTGATCGCGGTGATATTTATTTTTTGGTTCCACCTGACAAGTTCCGTGGCATGGACGGCGAACTGGCGGGTTTGACCGGGGTGGAGGTCGATACCAAAGGCTCCGGCGCCTTCAATAATTAGATCCGACCATTCTTGCGAGCCGATTTGCATGACCAAAATATTGAAAATTTTAGATTAAATATTCAATAGTCAATTTAGTTGCTAATTGATACAGACGCGGCGCACTTCTTCCATATCAGAGTCGCCCTTCATCACCTTGAGGATACCATCCTGCTTCAAAGTCAGCATACCGTCTTGCATGGCGCGCTCGAAGATCTGCTCGGTGTTGGCCTGCTTTTTAATCATCAGTTTAACTTCGGGGGTGCCTTCCATTAATTCGTGGATGCCCATTCGGCCGCGGTATCCGGTACCCGAGCAGTTGTCACAGCCCACATGGTGCGCGAGTGTCATTTCGCTGCTATATTCGATGCCGGTTGTAGCAAAATGTTCTTTGCCGAAATCGTTGACAATCATCTCAAAATCATCTTCGGTTACCGGATATTCTTCACGACAGTTGTTGCACAATCTTCGTGTCAGCCGCTGGGCCAGAACCCCCAGGAAGGCATCGGAGAAATTAAGGGGGTTCAGCCCCATGTCGAGCAGACGGGTAATCGTTTCGGGGGCACTATTCGTATGCAGCGTCGAAAAAACCAAATGGCCGGTGAGAGATGCTTCAATACCGATGGAGGCGGTTTCTTCATCACGCATTTCACCGATCATAATAATATCCGGATCAGCCCGCAAAAACGCACGCATCATCCTGGCAAAATCAAGGCCGATTTTAGGCCGCACCTCAGTTTGTCTCAATCCGGCCTGGGTGATTTCAACGGGATCTTCCGCCGTCCAAATTTTAACACCGGGTGTGTTGATATGGCCCAGAATGGCGTGCAGCGAAGTTGTTTTACCGGATCCGGTGGGACCCACCGCCAGGATGAGACCATAGGGTTTGTAGATGATTTTTGTCATCACCTCCAAATTGCGTTCAGTCAGCCCCATCTCATCGATTGCCATCGCGCCGGCGGAAGCCAGAATACGCATAACCACATCTTCAAAACCACCGGCGGTCGGCAGGGTGGCAACACGCAGTTCAAAAGTCGGGACCCCCTTGCGCCGAAACTTGATTTTACCGTCCTGGGGCAAGCGTCTTTCGGCAATATCAAGATTAGACATAATTTTGATTCTGGAAATGATGCCCCGGACCATGGAATTGGGGACTTTCAGATATTCCTGGCAAACACCATCCAGCCGGAACCGGATGGTTGTGGCCTTGGTGATGGGCGAGGGCTCAATGTGAATATCGGAAGCGTTTTTGCGGTAGGCGGCAATGATGGCTTGATCCACCAGTTTGACGACCCGGCTGGAAGTCTCATCCGCTTCATCAATTTCAATATCTTCTTCTTCTTCTTCGAATTCCACATCCGGAATCAGATCAAAATCATCCAGAACATCAGCCCCCGCCTGGGTATTGGCAGCCTGTTTATTTGGATCGAAAAAAAGCTTTATGAACTTTTGGATATCTTCCCTGATGGCGACCGAAATAGTTAATTTGCCGGTCTTCATCAAAGTCTTGATATTGTCGGTTTTATTTAAATCTCTGGGGTCATCAACCAGGACATCTACGCCTTCCTTTCCCCAGCTCAGCGGAATCCACATTTCATTGAGCAAAAAGCTCTTTTTAAGGTTGCGCAACAGTTCGGTCGGAACCGGAAATTCCGGATCATAGGCCTTGAACGGGCAGCCATAGAAAAGCGAAAAAGATTTTCCGAGTGCCTCTTTGTTGATCTGGAAATGCTCAAGCAACACGAACTCC
Source organism: Olavius sp. associated proteobacterium Delta 1 (assembly GCA_902749685.1). GTDB lineage: Bacteria > Desulfobacterota > Desulfobacteria > Desulfobacterales > JAFDCJ01 > JAFDCJ01. The sequence continues at coordinate 4,849 of CACVKW010001152.1, forward strand.
ACACTTTTTTTCATCTTCTTTGACAGGGCAAACGCCTGCTGCAATTTGTCGGTGGTGACAATATCTTCCCTTAACAGAAAATCATACTTAGAGCCGGAGGTAAATGTTGCGGCAATCGATTTATACCGTTTTTTTATTTCGGGGTCCTCGGGATCCAGTTCGGCCGCTAACTGATATAGATCATGGGCTTGATCACGATATTCCCGTCTTTCCAATTCTTGACCGAGTAGAAACTTGATGCGGGCGATATCTTGCTTTTTCAGTTTTTCCTGAGCGATAATCTTGTCAAATTCTTCGACAGCCTTGCCCGGCGAATGCATTTTCAAAAGGCTTTCGGTCACTTGCGGCACAATCTTTTCTTTGGGGTAATCTTCTTTGAATAGCCCAACATACTCGGCAATGGCTTCGGCGTGAAGCCCCATTTCCTGAAACGCGGAGGCGCTGTCAAGAATCTCGGAAACATCTCCCTCGGTGGAAAATGTTTTTTTAAACATCGAAATGTCTTCGGCCGATACCTTTTTAGGTTTCGTTTTTTCGTCCTCGGACATTTCTTTTTTAAGCAAATTGATGCGCTTTTGAATTTTGTCCTGGGTTTGGGAATCCTGCGGAGGAACAATGGTAAGAATGTTTTCATAAATACTCAGCGAATCGCCGTACAATCCCATGGATCGGCATACTTCAGCTTCATTGACTCTAGATTCAATATCGGTTCTCATATCCGTATTTTACCTCTCACTACATCTATCGGCCGGATAACGAATGTCTTTAAAAAATATGGCCAAAATTGGCCATTTTTCATCAGCCGGCTATTTTTTAAAAAATCTTCGGATCCCCTTCGGGGCTTTGGCAGGTTTTAATGACGACAACAATATGTCACATTGCAGTCGCATCATGGCGATCGGAACAAAAGATCCCATCAAAACAACCAGATATCCGATGTCAGTCCTGCGAATATAAAGCCGACCTTTTTCAAAGATCAGATCGGATTCTCTCATGCCGGCCAAAGATTCGATAAACAGCCGCCAGTCCCTGTTCTCGACGCCTTCGTGCACGGCATGGAGTTCCTTGAAAATAATATCACCGGTAAAGGAAAGCAACATCAGGCCCTTTACGCCTTCAATATTAAAAATATCATTGAACAAATCTCTCATATCGTCTTTCAATCACTTAAAACCTGAAGCAGTTTATCGCGCGGACATTTTGGATTCACCGAAATCACGGTGGTTTTTTCACCAGGCAATACGATATAATCGCTGGTTTCTCCTTTATCGATGTAACCCAACATCAATTTTCCGATATTTAAAAATTCTCCTGTTCCGGATATTTGAAAAATCAGACTGTCCCAGGAGTCGTCCTGATATATATCCTCCAATCCGCAGGCGGGTCCAAGGTCATTCTCGATTTTATCCTGAATACTTTTAATGACCGTACGAGGGTCCGATTCAAAGGGCTCCACCTCCTCCAGCACCGATGGGGGCGCTTCCTCGCTTATCCCTTCATCCTTGCGCCGCGCAGCCTCAAGGATTAAATACTGCATTTCGAGGTGAATTCGTTTTTCTTTTAGCGCACAGCCGTTTTGAATAGAGAGGTTAACCTGGTTCCATGAAAATACCTCATAAGCTGCATCTTCACCCTGCAAATCGTTTACCCGGGCATCCAGGAGTTCACCCTCGTGGAAGAAAAGAATGCCCTTTTTGCTGGTAAATTTATCTTCCAGACGGATAGTACAGGTTTTTTGCTCCATACCAACCAGTTGCAGGAACATACCGGATGATACATTGTGCAACGTTCCACCTTCCGATTCCTTGCGGAGAGTGGTCATAATCTGGCGTGCTAAATTCTCGATCAGAAAAGGCTTGGCAATATACCCGACCGCCCCGCCCTTTCTTGCCAGATGTTCCATTTCAGGCGTGCTGTAGCCGGTAATAATGATAACGGGAATATCCGGGTAATACTCCATAATATGAGCCAGCAGCTCAAAGCCGTCCATTCTGGGCATCTTTAAATCAGTGACAACCAGCGAGACAACATTTTTCTTTAAGCTTTCGACGGCCTTGAGCCCGTTAGCGGCGAGCTGTACCGCAAAGGAATCCCGGTACTTGGTAAAGCCCGCTTTAAGTGCCAGCAACATCTCGTGGTCGTCGTCAACCAGCAGCACGTTTTTAATCATAACTTATCCTTATCCCGGGCCCAGGACGCTTTATCGATATCGACAATTTTCACTCCGGCCACATAGTCCATGGCCTCATATTTTTTTATATTGCCGATTTTATTCGCGATTTCGTTCATTTTGTTGATTTGGTCGTGCACTTTCAACAGCTTTGGAAAGATTGAATCCTCAGGCTGTTGTTGTACGAGAAGTTCGCTGAGCAAATTGTTAACAATGGTCAATGGTTGATTCAGACTGTGGGCGACACCACCGGCCATTTCCAGAACACCCTGAAATTTTTGATCGATATTGTGTTGTCTTTGTCTGGTGACGATGTCACTGACATCCCGCACGATGCATTTAATGTGATGGGGTCGGCCCTCATTTCTGACCAGATATGCATGCCAGTCCAAATGATGTTTTTGGCCGCTGTGGTCCATGACGGCCAGAACCGTTTCATTGCGACCGATTTTTAGAGTATCTGATAAAAAGATGATAAAAAATTCCCTGTCTTCAGGCACAAAGAAACCGGATAATGGCTGTCCCTGCATTTGTTTGCGCGAATATCCCAGCAGTTGCTCCCCGGCACGATTTATATCGATTAATTCACCCTGCAGATCCATGATAACGACCACATCATTAAAATCGTCAGCGACTCCATCCAACCGTGCATATGTTTGGGGGCTTGGGGTCTGACCGGTGATATCTCTCATAAATCCGTCTAAATGGACCACCATTCCATCATCATCCAGGACGACTTTGGCCGTTACGGCGCACAATACGGGCGTACCGTTTTTCATTTTAAAGCCAATTGGCAAATCAACAAGACGGCCCCGTTGCAGAATCGAATGCACGAAAAGGCCCCGATCTTTTTTATTGCGGTAAAGCTCGATAATCGGTGAATCAATCAGTTCGGCAGCAGCGTCAAACCCAAATAATTGGGCAAAGGCTCTGTTGCAATAAACAATTTTGCCTTCAAGGGTTGTGCGATAAATGGCAGCGGGAATTCCATCAAAAAATTCCGCATATCCCCTTGCTGAAATACCGAAATCACTAATGGATGGGATATTCGTCATTACTCCAACTTAATGTTGAAATTCTCTAATTGATTCGAGTATTTCTCGGACCAGGTTTCCGTATTTACCAAAAATTGCGGAACCAGTCCGAGTTCTTGCGCCAGTTGCCTTAATGTATTGGTTATACCATTGATTAGCTCTTGATCGGTAGCAGTCCCTGAAAACTTAACCCGGCGATCGGTATACTCGAATTCTGCTGCAAACGGATCCAGGAACGCGTATTTTTCAGCATTCTCCACAAACTTCTTTTTCAAGATTTTGTTAAAGTCAGCTTTCACTTTTTTTCTTGCTGAAACGGTTTTTTCAAAAATTCTCAATAGTTCTTCCATCATAAGTAATGTATTTTTAGAAGGTTTGACAGAAGAACCTCGCGCTTCACCATCCACTTTCATTTTCGAAAGGGGGATACGACAAACATTAAACGATCCCCCGTGTTTTTTGGTTTTTTTTATCAACAGCTCCTGGTTTTTCCGGGTCGGACCGGGTTCACCGTTGTCCCAGGTAAAGGCCCCCCCCATGATCTTGCCGTTAATAATGAATATCAGACCCTTTTCCTGGGCGTTGCCGATGGCGACATCGATGTAGCCGGTCAATTTTTCGGAACTCATCTTGCGGATGAGACCTTCAAGATCGGTGAATTCAGTGCTGAGATCTTTGTATATTTTCTCAGCTGAAGGAATACTCGACCAGAAATAAACTTCATCCATGGAAATTTGGTAGACATGGACACTGAAATTATATTGTCCCCCGGCATTGATCAGTCGATCAACGGCGTCGGCGCCGGTCAGTTCGGTATCTTTTTCCCTGTAGATCGCGTTTAACAGCTCATCTTTGTCGAAAAAAATGACGCCTTCCGCGGCATGGGACTTGAAATAAATTCCACCGCAGCCGACTTCACCCTGATAGTGCTCCAGCAGCTTCTTAACATTCAGGTAGTAAATGTTCAGATTTACAATTATCGGCTTTTCTCTTGGAATAATAATCATTTTAAAATGCCAAACTCCTAGCCCGGACAAGCCGGGATTGACTATTGAATATTGAAAATATTCAATCCTTTGAAGATACGGTGGTAAACTTCAGCGCTAAACGCCTACCGGCCTGATATGAATAGGTGTACTTAGCGACGTCGACGCAAGCGCTCTATGGAAAGCCGAATACTATCTTGCATTCTGGCGATAGCCTCAGCCAGGTCCCCAAGTTCATCCTTTGATTTTGTTTCGATTTCCATCCCGAGTTCACCCACACTGATGCGATCGGCAACCTCGGTCAACGATCTGACTTTACCGGTCAGCCGGTGCCCGGAGATCGAAACGATAAGTCCGATCAACAGGAGGGTTACCCCCAGAATAGCCAGGGTGGCCAATTTCGCTTTGTCTGTGATAGCTTTGGCACTGGACTCCATCATCCTTACCGGTCCGGTGAATTCATCCATATAAGTTGTGGCAGCGACTACAAAGCGGGTTCCGGCGATGGGTGTACAGACCATGAACTTGTCGCGAAATTTACCGTCCTTATCCTGCCAGGTATAGTATCCCTGGGATTTTCGTCCCCCCTTAACCCCGATATATATTTTCCAGAAACCGGGAAAATTTTCTTTTAAGGGTTTTTTCAACGTGCTCATATCAATCGCAATTATTTTCGAATTGATATGAGCCCAGGTTCGCCAGACGGCATCGGTACCCGGCAGTTGGTAAAGAGCAGTATAACCGGTCAGACCCACTTCTTGCACGGCCAGGGCTTTAAATCCCACATCTTTGTTGAAATCTTCTTTTTTTAATTCCGGGTGGCTCAGCAGGTAAAGTTTGCATTGTGTGGCAACAGACACCGAAATGTCGGCAATTTTATCCTCGGCCATTCGATTTACAAATTTGGCGCTTTCCCGGGTCAGCAAATCCGTGGTAGTTTCAAACTGCCATAAATAAAATAAACTGGCACCGGCCATAAAAATCATGGGTATGAATAAAAACAGCACCAGCATCTTGGCCCGCAAGCCGAACCGCCTTGTCTTGCGCGGACGCTGTGGTTCGGTTTCTCGGGTTGTCGGCCCGACCGTCCCTGCATCGGATTCAGCCGTCGCGGTTCCATCAGCCACGGTGGTGGTAACGGATTCCAGGGTTGCTCTCGGTTTGGCCGCAAGCTTCGGTGCGACGGGTTCCGGTGGAGGCAATTTTGCCTTTGAGACCACTATCAGGTGGGCACAGGCGCGACATTTAAAACTGGCGGCCTTGCCTTTGATTTTGGCTGGATCTATGCGATATTTTTTGCCACAATCTTCACAGATAACTATCATTGAGGGTATCCTTTTTGCCGAATTTTGCTGACCATATTTTTAATAAAAATCGACTTTTTTTCTTCACGCCTGATCTCTGCGGCAAGTTTATCCACCAATTCACTGGCGCGATAACCGGGAAATTGATCCACCTCATATCCCAGGCTGTGAACTTCGTCTTCGATTAAAACGCTGGCAATCGGTCCGGTTGCCAAAGAGAGCTGATTAATCAGGTAGCGAAAAAAATCTCCGTCCAGCACCACGATGTCTTTATGAACCTCTTCGACAAGACCAAGCTTCAAAAGATTGGACATCACCCCCCGCAGGTTACCCAGGTTCTTTCCCGCCTTTGCGGCAAACTGCCCCAGAGTTTCCTCACCATTCAATTGCATATATATGTTCAGGGTCTGACGATCTAAAGAGAAATCCCCCAGACCGTTCGTGACCGTTCGTCTGAATATCATGGAAGAAATGTCACCTGGAGGTAAATCCATGGTATCACCTGTTCGGAGTCAACGACCACCCCCTGAGAAAGTGGTGTTTATTTTAGGCCATCTACCGCAATGGCCTTTGAGCATCAGTCTTCTGATCGATGAGCCGGCAACCGGATGCAGAGTCGCGCCGCAGCGGGATTTGCAGGGTAATCAGCATTGGTCGACAAAATCACCAGAGTCAGCATAAAAATTAGCGGCTTGGATCGCTTTCAAATGGCACAAAGGAAAACTGATGGGTGGTCCATTTTGCAAAAATACGATCAGTAAAACCGTCATTTTCACTTCCGTAAAGATTGGATTTCTCCCTTTAAGGCTTTGATCTCGGTATGAATGTACTGTTTGATCTCCTCAACGGCTTCGGCTAAGGTTGCCACCGCCAGGTTCCGCTCCGATTCCGGATGGGGGACCGGCAGGGCTTCTTTGGCGGCCACCGCAGGCGGTTCGGAAGGTTCATCCAAAGTGATAACCGGCGCTTCCTCTTGTTCTTTAATCTCAGCTACCACGGAAGGTTCGTCCAACCGAATGACCGGCTCTTCTTTTTTATCTTTAATTTCAGGTGCTTCAGTTGCGACAGGTTTGGCTTTGCGCTTCGCGGCAGCCTTTTTGCTTTTGGCGATCTGGGTCCGCAGCTCTTTATACCGATGCATTTCTGCTCGTAGAATTTTCTTTTTAGCCGGCTCTGTCATATCTTTGGAAAGCACAACTTTATCAAGACTGGAGAAAACGGAATTTAGTATCTTAAATGTTTTGGGATGGGCTTTGGCCCGATGAGTTCTGATGTAATTGCCCAGCGAATTCAGAATTTGGAGAAACGTTGTCACGATCTTGTCGTGTTTATAGGTCAACTGGAGGTCCTTGAGTTGCTGGAGAAGTTTGTCCAGCACTTCATCAGTAATCTCCCAGTCAATGGACAATATCAAATTTTTCAGTTCCGCGAGGGGGTAATGCTCCTTTAGGTTCTTTTCCTGTGCATCGGGTAACTGAATGTCGTTCTCGCCGAATAGATCATCCAAACGGTTTTCAAGCTCAGAGCTCAGGGTATCAATATCTGTTGGATCGACCAATTTGTTTCTCCTATACTAAATCTTTTTTTATGGACGCCACGGTCAATGAGATAATCCTTTTCAACGTCGCAACCACATTTTGCCCCAACACTGCACTGGCTGGAAAAGAAGGCGTTTTCAGCTGACTGTTCAAATCTCTTTCAAGCGTTTTGACGGGTAAAAGCGGAATGCCCTGCTCTTTGAGATCCATTTTATTGTACTGCATGACAAAGGGAATCTTGAAAATGCTTTTTTTGTAGGCCGCAAGATTCTCCTGAAGATTTTTTAGCGCCAGGATATTTTTCTCCCTCCGCACCGCCATGGCATCGGCCACAAAAACGATACCATCCACCCCGCGCAAAACGAGTCTACGGGTCGCATTGTATTTGACCTGGCCGGGCACCGTATACAATTGGATTTTAACATCATATCCATTGATGATTCCAATATCAAAAGGCAAGAAATCAAAAAATAGGGTCCGGTCACCGTGGGTCTTCACCGTAACCATTTCGGTGTTTATACGTTTGGCAAATTTTCCATAGATGTATTCCAGGTTGCTTGTCTTCCCGCCCCTGCCGGGACCATAATAGACGATCTTAACCTGGATTTCTTTATTCTTCAGATTAACAAATGCCATCAGAGCGAACCTGAGTAACAAATATAACCGGATATTATTTCTGACTCTGCCCGAAGGATGATCATCGTTAAAGCGATAGAAGCGGTTCTAACAGAACCTTTAACTGTTGGACGGATTCAGACACCTTCAGTCTTAAGAAGCCCAGTGATATATCATTACCGAATATGGTGATCAGCAGGAATTCGGTGGTGATTTTATTGAAATGGATATTCTCTTTTTTTCCTTTATGGAAAAGCAACGAGAATTCATTCTCACCAATGATTTTGGCCATGGCGCTGACAGCACCAAAATTACCCGCTGCCAAAGCCGCCAGCGAGTATATATCGTGTTGTTTTTCGCCGTTATCCAAATTGGCAATGATATTGCCGGCCATATCAATCAAAAAAACACACCGGACCCCGTTATCGATGAGGTCCTGCTGTAAAATATCTTCAATGCTATCGAGTTGTTTTTGACCAAGCGTATATGACAATTGCCAACCTCCCTAGAGTGTGATTGTTTATAATAATCCTAAATCTTTATTAATTTGGATATCAATTTGAATTGGGAAAACACGACCTATACTTCATAAATTACAAAATATATAGTAATTTAGCAAGTCAAATCTTTATTTTACCATCGGGCTTGGCGTCCTGGTCTGACTCATCAAAATCCATCAGAATCCGCAAATCGGAACCGCTGTTTACCGAGATCCTGGCATTCGGAAATCGTTTCTTAAAAACTCGAATCATGGCAGCATTTTCACGCAATACCGTCGCACAAAAACTGTCGAAGTGATTTTCTCTCGCTATATTTATAAGAACATCAAGTAGATAGGAAGCAACTCCCGCGCCCTGATAATCTTCACGCACGACGAAAGCCACTTCAGCCCGGTTATCGTCTTCCTGGGCATAGGAGCCGATGGCCATAATTTCCTGGTGACCACCGCGCTGAACAAGGCCGATAATCGACATGTTATTATGATAATCAACACTCGACCATTGTTTTTGCACGACCGCATGGGAAAAGGTGCGCATTTTATAGAAAAATCGCATGTAAATCGTTTTCTCCTGCAGCGAATAAAAGAAATTGCGGTAGGCAAATTCATCCGAAGGCAGCAAGGGACGAAATTCTGCGTAATTTCCGTTTTTAAGTTTCAGTGAGGATTTATACCCCTCCAGGAAAAGGAGATCTTCTGTTGACGGCGGCAGCTGGTCTGCAAAAATATAGTGCCTATTTTTGGCCACATCGATAAGCTCCTCGCGAAATTTCGGATGAGCGATCTGGGCCAGTTCCATGACTCTCTGATAAATTCCTTTTCCCTTCAGTTCGGCGATGCCATACTCGGTGATGACGAAATTGACGTCGCCCCTGGTGGTCGCCACCCCGGCACCTTCACTGAGATGAGAGACAATACGCGATACCGAGCCATTTTGGGCAGTCGCGGGCAACGCAATGATCGAAAAACCGCCTTGGGACATGGAGCTTCCACGCAAAAAATCGACCTGATCCCCGATACCGCTGTAGAATAGATACCCCATAGAATCCGAGCAGACCTGTCCGGTCAGATCCACCTCCAGCGCAGAACTGATGGAAATCAGGTTATCGTTTCGGGCAATGACCGTCGGGTCATTGACAAATTCGGACGATCTGAAATAAAAGGCCGGATTGTTGTCCACATAGCGATAAATCTTTTCCGATCCCATGCACAAGGAGCTGACGACCCTGCCGGGCAGCAGCGTCTTCTTCTTATTGGTAATCACATTTTTCTCGAACAAAGGCAGCAGCCCATCGGTAATTAACTGGGTGTGGATTCCCAAATCTTTTTTACCGTCCAGGTATTTTAAAATGGCGTAAGGCAAATTGCCGAATCCGATCTGGAGCGTGGCGCCGTCATCCACCAGCTGCGACACGTAATGTCCAATTCTGCGGGCGACTTCATTGTCTTTGACGGTGGGCAGGGCTTCCACCAGATTCTCTTCATACGGCACGATCCAGTCGATATCGCGCACGTGCACAAAACTGTCACCCCAGGTTCTGGGCATCTTCGGATTGACCTGTGCGATGACCACCGTCGCATGCTCCACAGCCGATCGGGTGATATCGACTGAAACCCCCAGGCTGCAATATCCGAACTTGTCCGGCGGACTGACCTGGACCAGAGCCGCATCCAGACCAATGCGCTGGGAGGAAAATAGACGCGGAATCTGGGAAAGATATTCGGGTATGTAATCGATTTTACCTTCAAAGGCCGCCTTGCGCATGGCCCGACTGATAAAAAACAGCTTCAGTGAAAACCGACGCGTAAATGATGGATCGTCGACAAATTTAGAAAGTGTAAAAGACAGCATCTGATACACCATGATATCCTGCAATTTTTGGTCTGCGACCATCGCGTGGATCAGATGCTGTGGTTCACCGCAGCCCGTTCCGATAAATACACGACTGCCCCTCATAATCTTTGATATTGCTTCCGGTGCATCGACAACCTTTGACGCGTAGAGGTGTTGCCAGTCCATTCACTTCCTCCTGTTCGGCAGCTAATGTTTAGATTTGAGCTGGTAGGGAATTTCAACCCGAAACGTTGAACCCTGAACCATTCAACCCATGTGATAAATATATCAAATATTTCAATTTAAATCGACATTTTAGTCTTCATTACGTTTTAAAAGATACCCTGAGAGCCCTTATCCCGCATAAACCGCAACCAATATGATATCAAAAGACGAAGATCACGAAACACACCAAACTGTAAATCAAGAATCTGATTTTGGGTTTCAACGTGGATTTCGTGCCCGGATTGGTAGTGAAATTCCCAGATAAAGTCATCGCAATCAAAAAATTAAGCAGAGACAGAACGCGCGCTGGATTCAGGTTGACCATCGTGGGCTATATTGTTACCCTAGAGCGAGATGCGCTGCCTTCCGAGCAAGGGGCATGATGGTGCCTTCGCGAAGGGCAGATATGTATCCGAGCCCACTTGATTTGGATCTAGCCATGAAACCGTCAAATTCTTCATCAGGTGTTTTCAAGCCCTTTAAAGATCTAAAGGCGCTGCTGGAGAGCAACTCGGTTGAACTTCAACCCGCACCAGCTCCGGCCTCGAAGGCGCCGGATGAGGGCCGAACCGATCGACGGCCGGATCATATGATTTTTAAAGAAGCAATGGCGGGCGTAAAAAGAATATCAAGGGCAAAATGTGCTGCGCAAATTCCCCTAAAACCGGAATCAACAGAAGCCAAGCCAAATCCCGATCAGGAAACAGTGGCGCAGCTTAAAAACCTGGTCAAATATGGCACCGGATTTGTCGTATCCTTGACACCGGAATATGCAGAGGGATTGGCCTGGGGCGTAAATCCTGAAGTTGCCCGCCGGCTTCACCGGGGTGATTTTTCAATTCAAGATCATATTGACCTGCACGGACTGCGGGTTCATGACGCCCATGAAGCCGTCGACGGCTTTTTAAGCAAAAGCATTATGTCAGGCCAACGGGCGGTTCTCATCATCCACGGTCGCGGCCTGTCATCGCCTGCCGAGCCGATTCTAAAATCCAAAGTTTACCGGTGGCTCACCACAAGCCCATGGCACAAATGGGTTATCGCTTTTTCCAGTGCCAGACTGTGTGACGGTGGGGCCGGTGCCACTTATGTTCTTCTCAGACGGAAACCATTGAAAAAGCGACTTCGCAAACCAAGAAATAAAGGTGAATAATTATTGCTTGATTTTAATTGAAAAAAAGTGAAGATTAGGAACCGGATCGTTTAGAAAATCCCAATTGAGCATTTTTCGCTCAATTAGGGTAAATGCGTCGTCTCCCAGGGTCTGTTTAGGAGCGAAAAAAAATGCCACGCAAGATCCACCTTATTAAGAGAAACAGTTTCCCCGCCCATTCTTTCTTTGATCATTTGCTCAGAGGAACTGAACATTATCACCACAAAAAATTTGAACTGGCTGCCGAAGAATGGGGAGCCGCCGAATGGCTTAATTACGACACGCCGATTCATTTAAGGCGACAGGATGGTCGGATATTTTGCGGGGGATTCATTCGAGAAGTACCCTTTCTATTTTTTCTCTATGCCGTATATACCAGCAAAGCAAACGGTATTGGTGCCATTAAAACGAATGGAATTTCCAAAAACCTGGTCTTCAATGAGGGGCGCCTGATACGTGCCGCAACAACGTTGCGTGAGGAAAGAATCGGCAATTTAATCGTGAAAAAGGAAAGCTTATCCCCGGCGACCCTGAATAGGCTGCTCATTGATGCCAGAAAACAAGGCAAGCGGATCGGCCAGTTCTTAGTCGAAAAAGGGGTGCTATCCCACGATGCACTTCAGGAGTTGCTATTGCTTCAGAATGAGCAGATTCTGATCGATATTCTCCACTGGCAGCATGGCTATTTTTATTTCTTGGAAAGACCCATTGTCAGAGATTTCATCGTGAATTATAACCCGTTGAATCTTGCTCGCGCTGCGACTTACAAAGGTTTCAGCTTATCCCAATTTCGCAATAGAATCCCCAATATGAAAACGATATTTGGCCCTGCCCCCTATGCTGAATTAAAAAGCGAGGAGGTCCTGCAGAAACTAACTGATCGGCAACAGTTTATTTTTTCGTTGATCGATGGAACCCGCAATATAGAGCAGATTGCAAGGTTCAGTGGAATTACTGAGTCATCCGCAGTTGAAATTCTATATCAGTTAACTGCGGCTGGGATGATCAGGCAGTCTCTTGAAATAATCGAATACGAAGATCGGCAGTTCAATGAGATTTCAAATTTACTCGACACCTTGCTCGAAATTTATGCATTTATGTCACAAATGCTTATTCTTGAACTCGGCACAAAAGCAAAAGATGTCCTGCACCAGTCAAAAATGGTCTTATCCAAAAATTATGATGGCCTGTTCGTGGATATTCCATGGGAAAATCCGAACCAGGTAACCAGAGAAATGGTCCTTAGAAACATCGCTCAATGCTGCCCGCATCCGAGGCACAGAGGACTATTTATTGAAGCCTTTTGTGATTTGTTCGACCAATTACGACTGGAAATCGAAAGATATCTCGGACCGCAGCTTGCCAAAGAAGCCACGCTAAATATAAAAAACGAAATGAAAAACGTCTTACGATATGCCAAAGAAACCCCATTAAGAAGCCATCTGATGGAATCATTTGCTAAACTGGCTAATTAAACCTCCCTGAAAAATAGTCCATTCAGGTATGTTTTATCTAAATCTGGCAGCGGGATTTATCAGGGTGGAGTAATCAAGGCGCTGTCGAATATGCGATGCTGGAGGATTTATGCCGAATTTTTCTCTTGATATTACCACCCTGACTATTTTGGTACTGCTAACCTTTGCGATTTACCTGGTCATTCTGGTAGTTTTCATCATTGCCAGACGAAAATACAAGGGTGGTGTCGTCGGTCAGGCAATCCAGTTTATAATTGCCACTATCGGATTTTTTTTGCTGGCCGACATGGCTTTATTTCTAATACCCATATCCGGGTCCCAGATCGGCTATACCACCCATGTCATTTTTAAGATTTGTGCCATGACATGTCTGGCGGTTGGTGGTTTAAAATTCTTTGCAAAGTAGGCGACCGGCGAGCCGGAAATGCAGCATGCAAATTGAAGATTTATGGACGTCGCTGCGCTCCGTCTTTTTTTAATTGGATCCGCGGCGGCGGACTTTTAATATTCAATCGAAAATATTCACGCTTTACTCGGTTCATATCGCCTCGAATGCATTGTATTGAACGCCCGAACGTTGGGCTCGATTGACAAATGAATCGGTAAATTTGCGTTGTGCCGGAGTTTCTTCCTTCAAATCCACCAGAAGCTCTTCGGTCATTATCGCTTGGGTCTGGCCGCTTTCAAAAAATATAATACCGCGTTTGTCATCGACCGGAAACCAAACTTCAATACATCCCGAAAAACCTTCATACTGCAGCTTGGTGATAAAATCACCCAGCGGAGAATGCTTTGATGAGAGGTTTTTGTGCCGCAGCTGTACCGAAAGACCGTAAGCTTCGGACAAAAATTTAATGTTTTGCAGCGGCAATTGGGTGACCTTGATCGTGCCGTTTTTATCCTGCCGGGATCGAATCAGGATGCTCTTTACTGCACTGGTGCCGGTATTCCGCTCCTCTTCTATGGCGACAATACCGTTGACGACATCTCCGGCCTGGATAAAAACGGTACACTGGCTGTCGGAAAATTCGAAGTGTAAATATCCGCTGAATTTCTGTTTTTTTAAAAACAACAGAAGCTCATCGATATCGACAAAAGAAGTCTTTAGATTTACCCACATATCGTTGCCGTCCAGCAATAGCATATCGCATTCTCCCGTGGACAATTTGCGGTGCAGTCCGGTGAAATCCGCCTAAGATTTGTCTCTGGCCTGGCGCGGCAGACCAGATTTTCCAAGAATAAACAAATGCTGTTGTCTATCACGAGCCAAAGAAGGGTGTCAATATACGCCTGGCAAGTTTAGCCGAATGTCGCATATGCAACAGGGCAAGGGATTTTGAATAATAAAAATAATTTATTGACAAACATAAAATACAATCTTAGTATACGCGTTTTAATTTAAACTGGGTTAAAAACACGATCCCACATTCGGTGTGCGGCCCTCGAATGCGGGATTTTTTAATGGGCATCGCAAATTTGCAATCGAACGCGGCAGAGAAAATTTAAAGGTATTATTCCGATGAAAAAAGAAATAGAAAAAGTCAGAAATATCGGTATCAGCGCTCATATCGATTCAGGCAAAACGACCCTGACCGAAAGGATTCTTTTTTTTACCAAACGAATCCACGCCATCCATGATGTCAAAGGCAAAGACGGGGTCGGCGCCACCATGGATTCCATGGAACTGGAAAAAGAACGTGGCATCACCATCGCCTCGGCCGCCACCTATTGCGAGTGGCGCGGCCATGAAGTCAACATTATTGATACCCCCGGGCACGTCGATTTTACCATTGAAGTCGAACGCTCATTGCGCGTACTGGATGGGGCCATTTTGGTTTTGTGTGCCGTCGGCGGCGTGCAATCCCAGTCCATTACCGTTGATCAGCAGATGAAACGCTATAAAGTGCCGTGTGTTGCATTTGTCAACAAATGCGACCGCAGCGGCGCCAACCCGTCGCGGGTCATCGCTCAATTAAGAGAAAAGCTGGGACACAATGCCGTAGCGATGCAGTTGCCGATAGGGCTTGAAGCCGATTTTGAGGGGATAATCGACCTGGTTGCCATGAAAGCACTCTACTTTGACGGTGAAAACGGGGAAGCGGTTCGTGTCGAACAAATTCCGGATCATCTCATGCCCGAGGCCCTTGCAAAAAGAGAAGAATTGATTGATGCCGCAACCATGTATTCCGACTCACTGACCGAAGCTGTCCTGGAAGAACAGGAAATATCCGCGGGCATGATTCTGCGGGCCGTACGCCGCGGGGTGTTGGCGAGGCAGTTGACACCTGTCTTTATGGGGTCTGCTTACAAAAACAAAGGTGTACAGCCGCTTTTAAACGGCGTTACCGAATTGTTGCCCTGTCCGAAGGATGTGGCAAATCAAGCCTTGGATATGGCTAGAGAAGAAGCCCCGGTGGAACTTTTTACGGACAGTCAAAAGCCGCTCGTCGCATTGGCCTTTAAACTGGAGGACGGCGCCTATGGGCAACTTACCTACATCCGGGTTTACCAGGGTTCCATGGCCAAGGGCGATACAATTATCAATATTCGCACCGGAAAAAAGGTCAAAGTCGGCCGCCTGGCGCGCATGCATGCCGACCAGATGGAGGATATTAAGGATATCCCGGCCGGGTACATCGGCGCCCTTTTTGGAATCGATTGCGCCTCCGGTGATACGTTTGCGGCCCCGGGTCTGGAGTTGACCATGACATCGATGTACGTGCCGGATCCGGTAATCTCTTTGGCCATCGCACCTAAAGATCATAAATCCGAGATCAACATGTCCAAAGCGCTGACCCGCTTTACCAAAGAAGATCCCACCTTCAGGGTTCATACCAACGACGAAACCGGCGATACCATCATCTCGGGCATGGGGGAACTGCACCTTGAAGTTTACATTGAGCGAATGTTGCGCGAATACAGTGCTCAGGTAATTCCGGGTATGCCGCGGGTGGCTTATCGAGAAACGATCACACGCCGGGCGGAATTTGATTACATTCATAAGAAACAGACCGGGGGCGCCGGC
>CACVKW010001153.1 GCA_902749685.1 Olavius sp. associated proteobacterium Delta 1
AGTTGCTTTATTTTCTGATAAATAGTTTTGTATTCCATAAAAATGTGAATAATCCAATACAATTTTAGTGAGTGCCCATCCGAAAACCAAGCGCCCAAAGGCGCATGAATACGGAATTGTTCTTTAAAAAATTGAAGAAAATTGAAAGAATACAGCTGCCAATTTTCAAAGAACAATTCTAAAATCTGTAAATGCTATTTTCCAGGGCGGATTAATTAGCGGATACGGGATTCGGTTCGCCAGGGATCGGCGTTGGGGCCGATGTCCTTTTTTACTTCTTCTGTGACATCACTCAGGCTTTCTATTACCTCGCCGGTCAATTCCAGGTCCGCCGCCCGTGCATTATCGATTATCTGGTGCGGTTTTCTGGCACCGGCCAGAACCGCGGTTATCCCCGGCTGCTGCAGAACCCAGGCCAGAGCCACATTGGCCATCGGTTCCCCGATGTCGGCACTGATGTCGCGAATTTTTTCCACGGCTTGGAAGGCCTCCTGTTCACAGCCCTCACTGTCATGGACAGTACCGGCTCGATTTTTCGAAAACCATCTTACCCGGGCGCGTTCGTCATCCACTTCATCCGGCCCTTTGAATTTGCCCGTCAACAGACCCTGGGCCAGCGGGCTGTATGCCAGCACCCCCACCCGGGCCTCTTTGCATTGATCTAATATTTCATATTCGATGGCCCTGAACAGCAGGCTGTAAACCAGCTGGTCAGTCACAACTTCAGCGCAGTCGAGAGCATCAGTCAAATCCCGCACACCGAAATTGCTGACCCCGACAAATCGTATTTTGCCGTCCTGCTTAAGTTTTTCCATCGCCCCCAGGGTTTCTTCCAGTGGCACATCCCAGTTGGACCAGTGAATCTGGTAAAGATCGATATAGTCGGTTTTCAATCGTTTCAAACTGCCCTCACAGGCCTGGATCAATTTATCCGCCGCCAGATTTTCAGGCCAGACTTTCGACGCCACCAGCACCTTGTCGCGCAGTCCGGTAAGGCCTTTTCCCAAAACTTCTTCCGCAAAGCCATCGTTGTAAAATTCCGCCGTGTCGAACATGTTGATGCCCGCGTCAACGGCGGCCCGGATTGTATCGATGGAGTCTTTTTCATCCTGTTCACCCCAGGTGTAACCGCCGCCGATGGCCCAGCCCCCCATGACAATCGTCGATATATCGATGTCCGTCGGACCCAATTTACTGTATTTCATTTTTCCCTCCTTTAGCGGGCGGGCAATCACCCATGAAAGAGCCGGTGGAAACTGGCGATTGCGATAAAGTTGGAATATCTATTAATTTATTTCATTTTGGCAAAAATGGGTCTGTGGGGGCTCAAAATTTTCCAAATACAGTCGGAATCCACATCGAAAAAAACGGAAAATAGGTTACCAGCATCAAAATTGCGAACATCGATAGCCAGAAGGGCCAGAGCGCCCGGGAAACTTTTTCGATGGACACATCACCGATCGCGCAGCCGACAAAAAGCGTCGATCCAACAGGCGGCGTAACCAGGCCGATGGACAGATTCAGCATCATGATAATGCCGAAATGAACCGGACTAACGCCGAATGCTTTTACGACCGGCAGCATGATCGGCGTACAGATCAAAAGCAACGGGGCCATGTCCATGATCGTCCCCAGAACCAGCAGCATGACGTTGATCAACGCCAGAATCACATATTTGTTGTCCGAGATGCTCAGGAAAAATTTCGTCGCCTTGGCCGGCACCTGCATCAGGGCCATCAGGTAGGCAAACCCGGCTGCAAAGCCGATCAGGATCATGACGATGCACACCGTTTTGACCACCCCATGCAGCAACCCCGGAAGCTGTACCAATTTGAAGTCGCGGTACACGAACAAAGTCACAACAAAGGCATAGACCACCGCGATCGCCGACGATTCGGTTGCGGTGAAGATACCGCCGATAACACCACCCACAATGATGATGACCGTTACCAGTCCCAGAACGGCCTGACCGGAGATCCTGACAGCCTCACGCAATGGTACCATTTTACCTTTGGGATAATTGCGCCGGGTCGACATGATGAACGACAGCACCATGAGCGACACCCCGATCATCACGCCCGGAATGAACCCTGCCAGAAAAAGGGAGGCAATCGAAACCGCGCCGCCGGCCGCATAGGAGTAGATTACAGCATTGTGGCTGGGAGGGATAACAATCCCCTGGGTTGCCGATGTGATGGTGATATTGACGGAAAACTCGTCGTCATACCCCTCTTTTTTCATCATCGGGATCAGGATCGAACCGATAGAGGATACGTCCGCGACGGAGGATCCGGAAATACCGCCAAAAAACATCGAAGCCAGGATGTTGACCATGGCCAGACCGCCACGGATGAATCCGACAAAAATATTGGCGAAATTAACCAGTCGCCATGCCATACCGCCCTGGGCCATCAACGCGCCGGCAAATACGAAAAAGGGAATCGCCAAAAGGGAAAAGTTATCCACGCCGTCGGACACCTTCAATAAAATTGCTTCCATGGGAATCCCGACATAAAGGGCGGTGATCAGCGAGGCAATCCCGATGGCATAGGCTATCGGCACGCCCAGCACAACCAGCAACAACATGCTCCCAATCAAAAGCAACGGCCCGAAAGTTCCCCCCATCAGACTTCACCCTCCTTAGCAGCTTCCAAAGACGGCCTGATAAACGCCTTCTCTATCACGAACAGCAAGGTTATCAGCCCTGCAATCGGAATGGCTGAATAGGCGACACCCACCCGGATGTATTGAAACTCCGGATAGGCCTGAAAATAGGTGGTTTTCACCAGGCTTGCGCCATAGGTCACCATAAAAAGGCAGATCGTCGCCATCAACAGATCCACGAAATGGCCCTGCCACCGTTTCAAAAGCGGCGGCAGCAGATCCACAAACATTTTCAGACTGATATGAGCGCCCACCCGGTAGCAGGCTGCCGCACCGTAAAAGGTCAGCTGGATTGCCAGAAAAATGGATATCGGCTCCGGCCAAAACGATCCGGACCCCAGAACGTATCGTGTAAACACGCCCCAGGCTATGATCGTGCTCATAATAACAAGCGCGGTACCGGCAATGAACACACAGATAAAATAAAGCACATCCATCAATTTTACATAACCATTTGACATCAGCCTTCTCCGCTAAAAAAAGGGCCGGCATAATCGGACTCAAAGTTACACCGACCCTTTCTATTCTGACAACAAAACCTGGCTCTTAGGCCCTTAAAAGTTATTTTTGTGCTTTTTGTGCCCAAAAAAAGTATTGGATTATTTTCACTATCCGGTAACGATTGAATATTTTCGAAGGTATTCTTTCGATTTTAAAAAAGACGGAGTGAAGCGACATTCACTCCGCCGGCGGATCAATTTGCAATCTTCACTTTTCAATTCCCCGATCTAGCGGGATTTACGCTTCGCTGCAACCGGCTTGTCCGGATTAGGTACTATTTGACAGCCTGAATTCTCTTGATCAGTTCCGAATACTTGCCGCCGAACTTTTTGCGGACCGGTTCGGTTGCCATGATAAACGGCTCTTTGTCGAGGTTTCCGTTCACGCTGTATCCGATTTTTTTGAGCTCAGCATACGCTTTTTGTTCTTTAGCGGCCCAGAGTTCGCGTTCCTTGACAACGCAGGCCTCGGATGCTTTGCGGATCAACTGCCGGTCAAGCGGTGACATCTTGTCCCAGATCTTTTTGGAAAATACGAAAATCTCCGGCACCATCAGATGCTGGGTCAGACTGTAGTACTTGGTGACCTCGTAATGTTTGTGCTCGATGATGGTCGGCGGGTTGTTCTCGGCACCGTCCACGACACCGGTCTGCAGGGCCGTGTAGAGCTCGTTGAAGGCCACCGGCGTGCCGTTGCCGCCCATCGAATTGACCATTTGCACAAAGATCGGGTTCTGCATGACGCGGATCTTCAGTCCCTTGAGGTCAGCCGGTTGTGTGATCGGGCGAACCTTGTTGTAGAATGAGCGCGAACCGGCGTCCATGTAGCCCAGCCCGATCAGTCCGCCTTTCTCGAGCCTGTTCAACAGTTCGGTACCGATTTCGCCATCGGTGACATCATACATGTGCTGGGCGCTGCGGAAAACAAACGGCAGGTTGAAGGCATTGAATTCGTCCACGATCGGTCCCACGACACCGACGCTGACCCGCGTCATCTCCAGGGCACCGACCTGCACCTGCTCCAGGGCCTCTTTCTCACCGCCCAATTGCATCGATCCATAAACCTGAATGGTCAAACGGCTGTTGGTCCATCTATCCAGCAATTCACCCATGTATTTGATAGCTTCCACCGTCGGGTACCCATCACCGTGCACGTCGCTCGATTTGATCACCATTTTATCAGCCGCCATGGCCGAAAAACCCAAAGCAATCATGCACATCGCCAACAATACTATGATCATTTTTTTCATTGCTGCCACCTCCATTGTCTTAGGGTTAGACTAGAAAAAACAACCAGTTCCATTTGAAAGCCGGAAACCTTCAAATAAACGCTTTGCCCAATTTAGAGCCTTGCTAAATACAAGCTTTCGGTTAAGATGGGATAACGAATGCAAACTTTATTGTCAATATTAATTTTTCCGGTTATCTACCAAGTCCAAGTAAGTCGGAATTCACATCCCTGCCTGTCGAAGACCCGCCTATGGTGTGAATAGGCAGGATGCGTTGAGCAGCGTCACGAAGGGGAGATAGCCCAACGATACACGTTAGGGCATCACCAGGAGGTAAAATACCCAATTCGTCTCTCAAGCTGCCCAAATTGTTTGATTTTATAAGATTTTGACAGGACTGACGAAAAATTGACACTTTGGTGGGAAAACCCGATTTTACCGTATTTTGTAACACACTGTAATTACTTATAAAAAAAAATTTAGGGTTTGGCATCAATTTTGAATATACAAATATGCAATTATTTAGTATCTCGAATGTGCGTGCATCTTTTCGGCCGGGCTTCCAAATTTTGTGAAGATATCCGAGCAAGAAAACAACGGCATTTAAGAGATCCAAATAAACAAAAAGGCAGGGCCTTTCACGGCCCTGCCTTTTTGCTTATTTCTGCTGGATTTCCCTTTCACTGATTCCCATCAGATATAACAACCCGTCCAGCCCGACGCTGGAAATGGATTGTTCGGCGTTTTCCTTTACCACGGATTTAGCGTGATAGGCGACTCCCAGACCAGCGATGCTGATCATATGAAGATCGTTGGCACCGTCACCCAGGGCAATGGTCTGTTGCAGGCTGATGTTTTCGACTGTGACAATGGTTTTGAGAATTTCAGCTTTTTTGGGCCCGTCGATGATATCGCCCGTGATGTTGCCGGTGACTTTGCCGTCTTTGATTTCGAGCACGTTGGCGAAAACGTAGTCCAATCCCAGCTTGTTTTGCAGGTACTCACCAAAATAATCAAAACCGCTGGATATGATTCCAATTTTGTAGCCAAGCTTTTTCAGCGTATTGATGACACGTTCAGCGCCTTCGGTGAGCGTGAGGTTTTGGGCAACCTCTGAGAGCACCTTTTCATCAAGACCTTTTAGCAGAGCCACTCTACGGGTAAAGCTTTCCTTGAAATCCATTTCCCCGTTCATGGCCGCTGCGGTGATTTCGGCCACCTGATGCCCGACACCGGCATGATGAGCCAGAATATTGATCACTTCACCCTGGATCAGGGTGGAATCCATGTCAAAAACTACCAGCCGGCGGGCGTGGCGATAAATATCATCCACATGAAAGGAAATGTCGATTCCGGTTTCTTCTGAGATCTTAAGTAGTTGACCGCGTAGTTGACCGGGATCATCCAACGAGCCGGAGACGGTAACCTGGACACAGGCTTTGGGTAAGGTGGCGGGACCATCCAAAGTCACCCGTCCGGAAAGCAGGGTGATCACATCAATGTTTAAATTGTTGTCCGCCACCGCGGTGGCTACTTTTGCCAGCTGAACAGCCGTCAGTTTGCGACCGAGCAGCGTTATAATCCGGCGTTGCTCACCGGACTGCGATGCCCAACCCCCATAGCGTTCGGCATCGATGGCCGAAAAACGAATCTGAATGCCAAGCTTATGGGCTTTAAACAGGAGATCTTTGAGAATTGATGAGGATGAGTGCTCAACCGGTATTTCGACCAGGATACCCAATGACAGGTAGTCATGGATAACCGCCTGCCCGATATCCAGAATCGTCACGTCGTACTGGGCCAGAATATTGGTTAAGCTGGACGTCAATCCAGGTTTGTCCTGGCCGGTAATGTTAATTAGAATAATTTCTCTCATTTATGCCTACCGAATCCCGATCCGCTTCAGTGCGGATAATAAATTGCCACAAAGACACCAAGGCACAAAGTGAAATCCTTGGTTTATAATCATCTTTGCGTCTGGTGTCTTGGTGGCAAAAATTTGTTGCTGTTATATTTCCTGAATTTACAATTGATGGTATAAAATATAAAACTTTACGTGTCTGAGTCAAAAAATTCAAGTACCAATTTTTGAAAAATTTCCGGGGCTTCTGCCGGAATACTGTGGCCGATGCCGGCAAGATGACGATGGGTTGCGCGGCAGTGATGCGCAAGCTGCCGAACATCATCCGGCTCGACTAATGGGTCCTGTGAGCCGGTGATAATGAGCGTCGGGCTATCAAAATCTGCCGGAACCCTGTCCGGCGCTGGGTAGCTTAATACTGCCTCCAGCTGGGCTATCAGCGCGTTCCTGCTGTTACGAATTACCACAGCGTCGACGATTTTATCGATAATTTTTTGATGGTCCTTTAAAAACGGGTTGCCGAATACGGCCGGCAACGCAGCCCAGGCCATGGCCTTCAAACCCGAGAGTTTTAGAATTTCCAGCCAGGATCGGACAATCGCCCGGCAGCGGTCGCTGGTTTGGGCACTTATGCTGCACATCACCAGTTGATTGACAATTTTGGGGAATTCCAGAGCAAACTCCAGCGCCACCCGGGCCCCATGACTGATGCCTACCAGATGGGACCTGTCAACCGCTAGATGATCCAATAGATTTTTCAGATCTGACACATGCAGGTTCAGCGAGATCGGGGTGGTGCCGAGGTCGCTTTGGCCTTGTCCTCTGGCATCATAGAATAGCAGGCCATAGCCCTTTGAGAAGAGGGGCACATGGTTGCCCCAGTACAAGGTGGTCTGGGTGGTGCCGTTTAGAAAAACAACGACAGGTTTTGATGTGTCAACGCCGTGAGTCCTATAGAAAATATTGCATCCGTCGCTGGTCATTAAGTGAGGCAAAGTCGTTTCCTTGTTGAGCAACTATCTGACGCTTCGAGTCAATTTTCTGGCAGAGTGCTGTCAAGAATATTTAGGTGTCAGGTTTCAGCCCAGCCGCCGGCAAAAAAAAACGGCCCGGTCTATTCGAAACTGACACCTGAAACCTATTGCCTCAATTACTAATAAACGAAATTTGAGCTATTTGCTACTTATAGACTCTCGGTACCCGGCCGGTAATCGAGGTGACGATTTCGTAGTTGATGGTATTAAGGGTTGAGGCCAGTTCATCAGCCGTGAGAGCCTGGTCGCCCTGTTGCCCGAATACAACCACCTCGTCTTCAATCTTTACATCCTTCAGTGCGCCCACATCCAGCATGGTTAGATCCATACATACCCGGCCGACAATGGGCACCCGTTTTCCGTGGACCAACATGTGCCCGCGGGAGGACAGCAGGCGGTTAAAGCCGTCGGCATATCCTATGGGTACGGTTGCTATGGTGGTGGGCTTTTCAGTCCGGTAGGTAATTCCGTAACTGACGTGAAAGCCGGCCGGCACTTTTTTTAGATGAATGATCCGGCTTTTTAATGTCATGACCGGTTTCAGTTTGACATTGCTTTGATTGACTTCTTCGGATGGGTACAATCCGTAGGTTGCAATGCCCGGCCTGACCATATCCAGGTGGGAGTCCGGCAAGTCGATCACCGCTCCGCTGTTGGCGGCGTGATTCAATGGAGGCCTCAAACCGGCTGAATCAAGCTGGTTGAGAAAATCCATGAATCGTTCCAGTTGCGCGGTCGCATAAGATTTGTCGGCACTGTCGGAGGTGGCAAAGTGGGTGAAAATACCGTTCACCTCAAGATTGGCAAGACGGCTGATGGCCTCGACTTGGCTGACGGTTCCGGCAGCCGGGGTATTGTGGGAGGCTCCGGATGCCGGTTCATCCAGCAGCAGGCCCAGTCGCCCCATGCCGCTGTCCACCTTGATGTGAATTTTAATTATTTTTCCCTGGTGAGCGGCTTGCTCGGACAATGCTTCGGCTGTTGTCGGAGAGTAAACGGTTTGGATCAGGTCGTTGTCAATGAGGGTTGGGGCCGAGTCGGGTGAACTGTAGCCGAAAATTAAGATCGGTGCCTCCAGCCCGGCCTGTCTAAGTTCAACCGCTTCATGTATCCGGGCCACCCCTAAATATTCGGCGCCGTTTTGCAGCGCTGTGCGGGCAACTTCAACGGCACCGTGGCCATAACCGTTGGCTTTAACCACTGCCATCAGGCGGGCTTTGGGTTGCGTGACACGTCTTAGCTCTCTGATATTGTGCGCGTAGGCGCTCAGGTCAATTTCAGCCCAGGTCAGTTGTTTTTCCAAGATTGTGCCCCAGCAGTACTCGTATTTTATATGCTTAAGTTTACTCTGTCGGGAAAAAAATTACAAATCACAAATTCCAAATATCAAACAAATCACAATGAAAAAAATTCAAAATCATGGGGTGATTTCCTGATACAATTCCTTGGCATGATAGGAACTGCGCACGAACGGTCCGCTGGCAACCTCTGTAAAGCCGATTTTAATGGCTTTTTTACGCCAGGCTTCGAATTCTTCCGGCCGGATAAAGCGCTCTACCGGCAAGTGATTTTTCGAAGGCTGCAGGTACTGACCCAGGGTCAGAATGCGGCAACCCGCCGATTGAAGATCTTTCAGCGTATTCTCGACTTCCATTTCTTCTTCGCCAAGGCCGAGCATCAGCCCGGACTTGGTCGGCAGCGCTGAATCGTATGCGTGAGCCCATCGAATAATATTCAGCGAACGCTGGTATTCTGCCTGGGGACGAACACGCGGGTAGAGGCGCGGCACGGTTTCGATATTGTGATTCAACACATCCGGCCGGGCCCTTAAAACAGTGTGGAGTGCATCCTGGCTCCCCTGAAAATCCGGAATTAAAACTTCCACGCAGGCATCCGTCATTTTGCGGCGGATTTCTGTAATCGTCCGGGCAAACAGGCAAGCCCCGCCGTCCGCGACGTCGTCCCGGGTAACAGATGTGACCACGACATATTTCAAGCCCATCTGGTGCGCGACATCGGCCACCCTGGCCGGCTCTGCGGGATCCGGCGGCTCCAGCGGTCCCGGAAGCACCGAGCAGAACCGGCAGTTGCGGGTGCAGCGCGAGCCCATGATCAGAAAGGTTGCCGTCTTCTGTGAAAAGCACTCCCACATATTGGGACACTTGGCTTCCTGACACACCGTGTGCAGCCGGTCATCACTGATCATCCCTTTGACTTTTTCATATTCCGAACCGGTGGGCAATCGGCGCCGCAGCCATTTGGGTTTTTGCACGAGTACAGTGGGATTAGGTTTTATTTTCATCTGGCTAATATAGTTTCACCGCCCGCTTCGCTTGAGGCGCAATGTGCGCAGAGATTAATTTTCTTTTGACTTACCGTTGAGAAGGACGGCAAGTCAAAAACAACGGCCCTTCGGGCAAGATTGTATATTACGTTCACTCATTAATACACATAAGGACTGTTCGGCATTTGAGCCGGATTGACCTTTATGTTTGCCGTCCTCTCAACGGCCGACATAAACAACATCGCTCTGCGTTTTCTGCGGCTCTGCGGTGAATACAACATTTAAATCGGCGCAAATCATTATTTTGGCAATAATTAAAGATTCGTGATCATTCGTTTTAATTCGTGGCTAACAAATATTCAATGGATAGAATCAAACCTTCAACCGACTTTTGAGCTCTGATAGACCGCAATTTACGAAAGATATCCCCAAAGCCGCCTTAAGTTGATTTTTCAGGACATTCCGGACTTTCTTCAATGGCAATTCATTGCCCAATTCATTTCTCATGGATGTCATGCTGACGCCCTGCAGGCCGCAGGGCTGAATCCAGGAAAACGGTGTCAGGTCGAGATTGACATTGAGAGCCAGGCCATGATAGCTGACCCCTTTGCGCAGGGCAATTCCGATGCTGCCCATTTTTTGGTGGCCGACCCAAATACCGCTGTTGATGGGATTGCGCTCCGCATCGATATTCCAGATGCCGGCTGTCTGAATCATGGCTTCTTCCATAGCCGCAACAAAATCTTTTACTCCGATTCTTCTGGTGTGCAGATTCATGATGGGATAGACGACGATCTGGCCCGGACCATGATAGGTGATGACCCCGCCGCGTTCGACCTGAATGACCGGGATGCCTGAGTCGTTCAGAAAAGTTTCTGAGACCAGAAGGTTATCCAAGCCGCCCCTGCGACCGAGGGTAAATACAGCAGGATGCTCCAGAACAAGCATGATATCATGGTCGATATCATTTTCAACCCTGGCCGCGACAAGTTTCTGCTGCAAAGCCCAGGCATCCTGATAGTCGATCAGACCCAGGTTAAGGGAGTAAACGGGTTGCGGGTTGCGGGATTCGGGTTGCGGGGTGCGGGATTCGG
>CACVKW010001154.1 GCA_902749685.1 Olavius sp. associated proteobacterium Delta 1
AACCCTAACATTGCATAAATTCTTATCATCTAGCCTGGCCGTTATGCCTGAGATCGTTGCTTTTTCCGGGCTGATGCTGGATGCTTGATACTCGATGCTGG
>CACVKW010001155.1 GCA_902749685.1 Olavius sp. associated proteobacterium Delta 1
AAATTCACCGATAGTGTCCTGTTAGATATCCAGCATCGAGTATCAAGCATCCAGCATCTGCCCGGAAAAAGCAACGATCTCAGACATAACGGCCAGGCTTGATGACAAGAATTTATGCAA
>CACVKW010001156.1 GCA_902749685.1 Olavius sp. associated proteobacterium Delta 1
AGATGAGTACCTGGAACATGCTTGGGACGGTTTGTTGGACGTTGACTTATATACAACGGTCCATTTTGAGGCGGTTTTTAATTTTTCATCCGGCGAAGGAAAATTCATCTATACCAACTCATACAGCCAGAACAATTTCTTCGGCATTTACGTTAAGCCGGCGACTGACAAGCTGGTCGTCTATACTTATATGTATTCTGGCACTCCAAAGAACCAATGGCGCTGGGAAACCGATAGCGGGTTATCAGATGGGGTGCATCATATCGTTGTTCAGCATACCAACGGCAGCGATCCTATTATTGAGATCGACGGAGTCGCGGCGCCCTTTACGGCGGAGTGGTCGCTAAACAATAAAACGCGAACGACTTCG
>CACVKW010001157.1 GCA_902749685.1 Olavius sp. associated proteobacterium Delta 1
ATCGGTGAATTTCAACGACATCCAGGATCCAGAAACCAGAATCCAGGATCAGTCAATACTTTCAATGGTCTTCATTGCAGCAGCGAAGTTGGATTTCAAA
>CACVKW010001158.1 GCA_902749685.1 Olavius sp. associated proteobacterium Delta 1
CTATACCCTATAGTTGCATAAAATTTTGAAATCCAACTTCGCTGCTGCAATGAAGACCATTGAAAGTATTGACTGATCCTGGATTCTGGTTTCTGGATAC
>CACVKW010001159.1 GCA_902749685.1 Olavius sp. associated proteobacterium Delta 1
AGGCATAACCTGATTTCGAAATCACCAATTTCGCGTTTATAACTGCCTGTTATTATTAAAGGCAGTATTTGATTTTCAATTTATTTTGGACAGCAATGAG
>CACVKW010001160.1 GCA_902749685.1 Olavius sp. associated proteobacterium Delta 1
ATGGCATACGTTTGTCAGTGATCTGCAGGTTGACTTGGAGGCGGCTCAGCCCGGGGTGGAAATTTTGGAGGTCAACGGTATTTTCATTCGCGGCAGCGGCAGAGTGGATGATATCAAATTACTGAACCAAATGCCGGCCTCATGGGATAGTGATGGTGATGGGATTACGGATGCTGAAGAGAGGGCG
>CACVKW010001161.1 GCA_902749685.1 Olavius sp. associated proteobacterium Delta 1
ATCCGCATAGGGGTTGAACACATGCAATGGCTTAAGCAGTTTATTTGCGTCTTTGTGTTTTTTGATGATCTCAGCGGATTTAAGCTTGTTGATCATCCCTTCCATGGTCTGGCTTTGTCGCTGCTTGGCCAGGATCTTTTTGGTCATATCTTCGGATTCGTCAATCGAGATAAACACAAAGCGGCTGGCGGTCTCCCCATCGATGTCAACTTGCGTTGTGGTGATAAAGACCATCAGCGGGCCTTCGACCGTGTTGTCCTGGGTTTTGAGCTCGCCGGTGACCGGATCCTTGCCCGTATAGGCAATGGTGATCTTTTTCGATGACTGGATGCTGCGGATGGAGTACACCGCCCCGTTCATGCCGTCTAATTCCTCGATGGCCAGGATCTTATGCTTGAGGCTGTCTTTATC
>CACVKW010001162.1 GCA_902749685.1 Olavius sp. associated proteobacterium Delta 1
CCCGTTTTCAGGACACAGTGCGATTATGGGTAAATGTAAAAACAAATGGCAAGATGCTGATAGTATATTGCAATTATATGCCGATAAAGTTCCAGCGGCTCGCCGCGGCTATAGAAGCTTTGTCGAAAAGGGCATTGAAATTGGCAGGCGTCATGATCTCACCGGTGGCGGGTTGGTGCGCAGCAGCGGTGGATGGTCCAGTCTCCAGGCGATGCGAAGGGCGAAGGTATTTCAAAAAGCCGACGAGCGTATATTAGGTGACGGCGATTTTGTTGAACAGGTTCTATAATCTGCGCAGGAGCGTTTAAATCACAAATATGCGTTGCAGGCCGCTGGCTATGAACTTGACAAGGTGGTAGAAAAAGTTGCTGCTGTATTGAACATAAAGCCGTCTGAGGTCTGGGCGCCGGGCAAACAGCGTCGCCGGGTTCAGGCCAGAAGTCTGTTGTGCTATTGGGCGGCAAGGGAGTTGGAAATCAGCATGGCTGAGCTTTCAAGAAAGCTTAAAATTTCGCCCTCGG
>CACVKW010001163.1 GCA_902749685.1 Olavius sp. associated proteobacterium Delta 1
ACCGTGCGTCATTCTGATTTTATGGGCAGTGTTGCCACGTTGACCATTGACCCGGGAGTGGAGGTTCGTTTTGAACCGGGAACGGGGCTGTACATTGGGTATAAAGCGGGACACCCGTATTATCATTCGTATTACGGGGCCCTTTC
>CACVKW010001164.1 GCA_902749685.1 Olavius sp. associated proteobacterium Delta 1
GCGCAAAAAGTTGATGCTGGCGTTCATACTGGTAGCTGTTGTTTTTTTAGTGTCATTGGGGATCAGATTATACAATCAATACCGCTTCCATCTGGAAAAACAGACGCGCTTCATGATGGACACCTACGTGACCATCCATGCGGTCGGCCCCCAAAACGCAACGGCCCCTGCAATTAAAGCGGCGTTGGACCGCATGCAGGAGATTGACACCAAGTTTAATGTACAAAACCCGGATAGTCCGATTTACGCCTTTAATCATATGGGAACACCGATTAGCGACCCGGAGATTATCGAAGTGGTTCACCTGGCATTGCAAATAGCA
>CACVKW010001165.1 GCA_902749685.1 Olavius sp. associated proteobacterium Delta 1
GAATTATAAGCAAAGAAAATACATTCCTTTATAAAAACCAGAAAAGTAGATCCAGGGTGTTCACAACATAACTAAAACTGGCACCGCAACTGCTATATAGCAGAACTTTGCCGAATGTTGATGTATTTAAAGAATATATCAATCGCATTGGTGAAGCCCCATAATCGAGGCCTTCTAAATTCAAAATCAAAGACGCAAGTAAGTCACCCCTAATTTATCGGCTTCCTGCGGAGTAAAGCATCCTTTGACATCGATGACCAGCGCGTTGCTGTCGGCGCACATGCCGGCAATTCCCGCTAATCCGTCATCACGGTAAACTTTGTGCATCACGGCCAGAATAACGGCATCCAGGTTTTTGATCTTTTCTAAAGGCTGCAATTGGATGTCATAATAGGATTGCGCCTCGTCCGGATCCGCAAGCGGATCGCTGACCAGAACATTCACACCGTAATCTTTCAATTCATTGATGATATCAACAACCTTGGTATTGCGTAGATCCGGCACGTCCTCTTTGAACGTAATGCCGAGGATAGCCACCTTGGTTCCCCGCACCTGTTTACCGGCCGCAATGAGCATTTTTACCGTCTGCTCGGCTATGTGCTTGCCCATACCGTCGTTGATCCGTCGTCCGGCCAGAATCATCTCGGGATGGTAACCTAAGGCCTCGGCTTTGAATGTCAGATAATAGGGATCTACACCAATGCAATGACCGCCGACCAGACCGGGCCTGAAAGGTAAAAAATTCCATTTTGTTCCGGCAGCCTCCAGAACCTCCAGAGTGTCGATCCCGATATTGTCGAAAATCTTTGACAATTCGTTCATCAGGGCAATATTCAAATCACGCTGGGTGTTTTCAATGACCTTGGCGGCCTCGGCCACCTTGATTGATGATGCTTTGTGGATTCCCGCCTTGACGACCTGGCCGTAGACCTTTGCCAATAAGTCGCAGGTTGCGGCATCCGAACCTGAGACAATCTTTATGATTTTATCCAGCGTATGGACCTTGTCACCCGGATTAATGCGTTCCGGCGAATACCCCACGGTAAATTCCCGTCCAAACTCCAAACCGGACTCCGCCTCGAGAATCGGGATGCAGACCTCTTCCGTGGCTCCCGGATAGACGGTTGATTCATAGACAATGCATGAGCCTGTTTGCAAATGCCTTCCGACGGTTGTCGAAGCGCCGCGCAGGGGGCCCAGATCCGGTATCCGATAATCATCGATTGGCGTCGGAACTGCAACGATAATCAGTTGACAGGCCGCCAGGTCGGCCGGATGATCCGTGTATTTTAACCTGGTTTTTTTGAGTTGATTGCGTGACACTTCCAGCGTGCGATCAAATCCGGATTCAAGCTCCTGAATTCTTTCGGTCTTCAGATCAAAGCCGACAACGTCAAAATGGGTCGCCAGATGAACCGCCAGGGGCAAGCCGACGTATCCCAGCCCGACCACGGCAATTTTAATTTCTCCAGCGACCAATGAATCAAATGTTAGCATAAATTAATTCTCCTAATTAATCCGCTAATTAATCCGCCCTGAAAAATGCATCGTATAGGGCTGTAAATATTTATTTTAAAGTGAAGAGACTTGTTAGACCGATGCGCCCACGGCTTAATTACTTTATGCTGCGCATATTTTTTGTCTTTATTGAAATACTACCACAAATACTCACAAAATTCAGTAGAAACTGTTGGGGGAATTGGAGACAGGCTTCCATAGGGCGGACAAATTGGGGTGGCAATCGGCATATCGGTTTATAGTATCTTTAAAAGCTCCCACTTTTCCTTGTCGTTGAGGTGTCGCCAGGCGCCCGGGGCAAGCCGGCCCAATTTTATGTTGGCAACCCGAATCCTTTTGAGTCCGGTCACCTGATTGCCTACTTTGCGCACCATGCGCCGCACTTGCCGGTTTTTACCCTCTTGCAGCACCATTCGAAATCTGCGGGCGGAAATCCGTTGGACCCGGGCCGGACGCGTTTGGGTCTCCATCAGCGGCAGGCCTTGGGCCAACTTCTGCAGCGCTCCGTCGGTAATGGGTTTGGTGACGCTGACGTCATATTCTTTCTCGTGGTCAAAAGAGGGATGACTGAGGTGGTGATGCAGCCGGCCATCGTTGGTTAACAGCAATAGTCCGGTGGAATCCTTATCCAACCTGCCGATCGGATAAACTCGCCGGGATATATCCACCAGATCAAGAACAATCTTTTGGCCCGGATGACTGCAGCTGGTGACATAATCTCTGGGCTTGTTCAGCGCGATATAAATCAAAGGCTGGGAAGAGTGGACCGGATTGCCGTCTACCTGTACGAGATCCATATCGGGATCGACTTTCGTGCCGAGTTCGACCACAATTTGGCTGTTAACGGCAACCCGCCCGGCTTTAATGTATTCCTCTCCCTTGCGGCGTGAACAGACACCGGCCGCAGAAAGAAATTTTTGAAGGCGCATTAGAGGCATGGCTATGGGTTATTGATTATTTTCAATTCTCCGCCGCAGGCGGATCCGGACTAGGTCCTGTAATCAGCATTAATTTTTACATAGTCAATGGAAAAATCGCAGGTGAACACCGTTGCGCTGCAACTGCCCATTTTCAAATCGATGGTTATGTCATACTCGGGCTGTTTAAGAATTTTGCTGGCCTCGGCCTCGGCTGCCTGGCCGCATCCCATGCCATTTTGAATCATCAAAACGGATCCGAATCGAATATCAATTTTCTGCGGTTCAATCGGCACCCCCGCCCGGCCGGCGGCAGCCAGAATTCGGCCCCAATTGGCATCCTCCCCAAAAAGTGCTGTCTTGGTTAAATTCGAATTAGCCACCGTATCGGCTATCTGGTGGGCCTCTTTTTCGGTAGCCGCGCCCGTAACGATAATTTCAACCAGTTTCGTGGCCCCCTCACCATCTTTAATCAACCACTTGGCCAGGGCGATCAAAACATCGTCAAGAACAGCCTGAAACACCTCCTGCTGTGCCGAATTCCCTATCCGGATACCGGATACACCGTTTGCCATTAAAAGCGCTGTATCATTGGTACTCGTATCACCATCCACGGTGATGCGGTTTAGCGAGCGATTGACCGCTGCAACAAGCATTTGCTTGAGCGCATTCGGAGTCGCCTGAATATCGGTCATGACAAAACAAAGCATGGTGGCCATATCCGGGCGAATCATTCCAGCGCCCTTGGCCACACCGGTTACGGTAAACGTCTTACCGTCAAGCTGCCCGCGCCGGCTGATGACTTTCGGGACGGTGTCCGTAGTCATGATCGCTTGCGCAAGATTTAAAACACCGTCCGGTTGCATGATATTAATTAGACCCGGGACGGCGCTTTCGATTTTATCGATGGGCAGGGGTTCGCCAATGACGCCGGTAGACGCCACCAGAACTTCATCCTCGGAAACGCCCAAACCGGCAGCGGCAGATTTTGCCATCCTCATTGCAGCCTGCATGCCCTGATCCCCGGTGCAGCAATTGGCATTGCCGCTGTTCACAATCAGGGCACGGCACACACCTGCGGTGATTCGCTGCCGGTCTAACAACACCGGCGCCGCCTGTACACGATTGCGTGTGAATACGCCGGCTACACTGGCAGATGCTTCGGAATATACAAGTCCGAGATCTTTCTGATTATTTTTTTTCAGCCCGCAAGCCACACCCGCAGTTAGAAAGCCCGGACACCCCATCTTTTCCATAGCAGTTTTCCTCCGACTTTTATGCAAAACGACATATGTCACCGCGCTCTAATAGACAGTGTACTAGATTATTGATCCTAGGTCGTAGTTTCAAAATCAAGAAATCATTTGACAGAATTAACCAATATTGTCAATCTGCAGTTTTTCGATTTAACTTTCAACTCTATTTGACAATATGCGCGGCATAAAGTAATTAAGCTGCCGGCGCTGAGGTCGATAAAGCTTCATCAGTTTTTAAAGAACAAACTACAACCCCATCTGTGAATTTTTGGGGGTGGATTAATTATGAAAAACGAATCTTTTAAATGCCGGCGATGCCGGGCTCAGCTTTAGATACTAAAAGCATGACGGTCGGTATATCTGATCTGCAGGTTCTGCGGCGCCCGGTACACCCTGGCAATCTACCGGGATATGATAAATGACGATCTTGACAATGAACTGGCAGATATTCCGTGCGACAGGATTTAAGCGATTAAGCCGGCAATGTTGACAAATTTTCTGAAATAAAAGAATTGTGACGCCCAATGGTCTTTAACAGCCTTTTTCCAGTTTTTGCTCTAATTCTATCCGGTAGTTTGTTAAAACGTTTCAGCTTAACGAATGATGTTTTTCTGCATACTTCGGACAAGCTTACCTATTATATTTTTTTCCCCCTGCTGCTTTTTTGGAAAATCGGCAGCGCGTCAACCGCTTTTTTCAGCAATTCCGGTTTGTACAAATCTGTCATTTGCTCCGTGCTGATCGTTTACGTATTAAGCACGGCTTTTATTTTCCTCTTCAAAGTTTCTGATTTCAAGGTGGGCTCATTCTCCCAGAGCTGTTACCGATTTAATTCTTATATTGGTGTGGCCGTCGTTTTAAGTGCGCTTGGCGAGGAAGGTATCCAGCATTTTGGAATTTTAATCGGCATGATTATCCCGATCATTAATGTACTGTGCGTCTCAATGCTGATATGGTTTTCGGAAAAAAAAGCCCTGCCGGTCAAACGCATGGGGCAAATCTTCAAGGGCTTAATATCTAATCCGCTAATCCTGGCGTGTATCAGTGGAATAGTATACGCCAATTTGGCGGATGGTTTTCCGCCGTTTATTGTACACACGCTGCGGCTGTGTTCATTTGCCGCTCTGCCGCTGGCGATGCTCTCCGTCGGCGCAGCACTCTCGGTAGGCAGCATCAAGGATCATTTTAAACTATCTTTGATCGCATCGATCTTTAAACTGTTGCTGCTGCCGGCCGTTGGGTACTTATTATTAATGAAATTCGGTGTCACAGGGATTGCGTTTAAGGTCGGGCTGATCTATTTTGCCTTGCCCACATCGCCGGCGCTGTATATTCTTTCATCCCAACTCAACAGTGACACTGAACTTGCCTCAGCGGCCATCGCGCTGTCTACCATATTGTCATTCTTTTCGTTGTCTGCCGCTTTGCTAATGAATCCGCCCTGAAAAATAGCATATTGCCAGTTTGTGAGCTTTTCTGTGAATAGTGATAAATTTTACATGATCAAAAACTTTAAACTCATTATTGAATACGACGGTACCGATTATCATGGCTGGCAGCGGCAGAGGAATGACCGGACGATACAGCAGGAAATCGAACAAGCGCTGTCTACCATGACGGCCAGCCGGGTCACGCTAAACGGCTCGGGCAGAACCGACGCCGGGGTGCATGCCTTCGGTCAGGTGGCCAATTTCCTCTGCCCAACCGATTTGTCAGAAGCGGTAATTCTAAAAGGCCTCAACAGCCTCCTGCCTGACGATATTGTCATCAAAGACTGCCGGCGCGTGGATGAGGAATTTCATGCACGCTATGATGTTAAAAGCAAAATATATCACTATCAGATCATAAATCGCAATGTACCGTCGGCAATCGGAAGACAATACGCCTGGTTCGTTAAAAGAAAACTGAACGCTGCCGCCATGCGCTCAGCCCTTTCACACATTTTCGGAAGTCATGATTTCAAATCGTTTGAGGGCACGGGCAGCCCACGCTCACATACCAACCGCAACATAATTTCAGCCGATCTGATCGAGCAGGAGGATGGCTCACTCACTTTCAAAATCGAGGCCGACGGCTTTTTACGCTATATGGTAAGAAATATTGTCGGAACCCTGGTGGACGTCGGGCTTGGCAAAATCACCCCCGCACAGTTTGGCGACATCCTGGAATCCAAAAATCGCAAAAAGGCAAGTGCAACCGCCCCGGCGCACGGATTGTTCCTGATGGAAGTAAAATATTGACTGGATGCTGGATGCACAAACCGGCGCCTTTGCTCCTTTTTCGCATTCCGACTTCCGACTTCCGACTTCCGGTCATTCCCATTTCACTTTGTCTCTTCCGTTTCTTCCTCGGGCGAGGCATCATCACCGGTCTTCATATCCTGAATCTGCTGATTGTAAAAGGCAATCACTTCACGCCGATTCAACATTCCGATCAGTTCCGTATGATCATCTTCTTGAACCACCGGCAAACTATCGATATTTTTGGTGGTGAATTTTTTTAGTACTATGTTTAAATCCTCAGAAGGGGTCGTCACGATAATCTCCGAGGTCCCGATATCTTTCATAACCACCAGCCGTTCAATCTCCGGCGAAAAGAGCACGCCGCGCACATCATTGATGGAAAAAATACTGCTCAATTTCTTGTGCTGATCCATCACCGGGAAATAGTGCTGGTCGGATTCTGAGAAATAGCTCTTGAAATCGGAAAACGTCATGTCCTGCGGGATCAGGGTGACTCCCCGCACCTGTTTCATCAAATCTTTTACTTTAATGGTTTGCAGAATATCGACGAAAAAATCACCGGCATGGGCTGGTGAGTCGAGGCGGCTTTTCACCTGCCGGTGAAATATTGTCCAGCGCTGGGAAACCAGGTATGCCACCGAGCATACCAGCAGGCTGGGCAGCAGTAAATGGTAGGAGTTCGTCATTTCACTGACAAAGATAATCGTGGATATCGGTGTATTGGAAACAGCGGTAAAAAATCCGGCCATCCCCACCACAACAAACGCACCGGGCTCGGTGACGATACCGGGCATGAGTTGATAAAAAATTTTACCAACCGCCCCGCACATGGCGCCGCCGATAACAATCGAAGGGCCAAACACACCACCACTGCCGCCGGAGCCAATCGAAAAAGAGGTGGTCAACACTTTACCGATGGCCAGGAATAATAGAAAGGGAATGGTCAATTCGTTGTGAATCGCCTTCTGGGCAAAACAGGCAATAGGCCACCACCGATGAAATTCCGGCTGGAATGATCACCTCTGATTCAAATTCGGGATCCCGGTAAAGGACCTCGGCTGCAAACAAAGCGCCTGCCAGCGGCGCCCTGAAAATACTGCCGACTCCGGCAGCAACGCCGGCCGCCATCATGATACGGCGCTCGCGACGCGAAAGTTTTAATTTGGTCGCCAGAAAGGATCCAAAACCAGCCCCGATCTGAGCAATCGGCTCTTCCCTTCCTCCCGACCCCCCGGTCGTCAATGTAATGGCGGAGGCGATGGTTTTAATAATCGGCACCCTGGCGCGAATCAACCCACCGGTATTATGGTAGGCATTTATGGCCGCATCCGTGCCGTGGCCTTCAGCTTCCGGAGCAAATGTATAGACGAGCCAGCCGCTTAATATACCGCCGATTGCAGGCAGCAGCAACA
This sequence comes from Olavius sp. associated proteobacterium Delta 1, assembly GCA_902749685.1. GTDB lineage: Bacteria > Desulfobacterota > Desulfobacteria > Desulfobacterales > JAFDCJ01 > JAFDCJ01. The sequence goes on from CACVKW010001165.1 coordinate 7,347, forward strand.
GAATCCAGCGGTTAAATTCGCGGGTGGTGGGCGGGAACAGATGATGTTCACCGGCCGGAGCCGGCGGTCGATAGCCGGCCATCATATCCATAAAAATATGGATGCCGACCTGGCAAAGGTAGTGAAAGATGATGGCTCCGATGCCGGCGATAATGCCGATGCCGATAAAATACAGGGTCCACATGCCGGCCCTTGAAACCCTGGCCGAGAGATCCTGTCCCAAAATTTTATAAAATTGTTGTTGAATTTGTATCAAAAATGATGCCTCCATAATTAATGCTGCGCATTAATTATTTTATTATCGGATTTCAAGATCCAACAGGCTCTAACCACACCGGGTAAGTTTAATTGTCACGACCAGGTGATTATAACTTGAAGGAGTTAATCGTCGGTGGTATAGAAATCGGCGAATGCTCCGGAAAATATAATTACGATAATGATAAAAACCAGAAGAAAAGAAGAAGGATTAATAAAATGCCCGATTTCACCACCCTAAGCAACCAGGAACTTAAACAACTCAAGGACGATCTGCTGGCGCAGTATCGTGAATTTAAATCTCGCGGCCTCAACCTGGACATTACCCGCGGCAAACCCTGTTCCGATCAGCTGGACCTTGCCCTGGGTATGCTGGATTGTGTCAACAGCAAAAATTACTTAACCGAAGACGGTACGGATAGTCGAAATTACGGAGGATTGGACGGGATTCCCGCAGCCAAAAAGTTGTTCTCCGATTACCTGGAAGTGCAGCCGGAAGAGCTCATTATCGGCGGCAATTCCAGTCTCAACTTGATGCATGACGCCTTCATGCGAGCCATCGTCAAAGGCGTCAGCCAGAACAGCCCGCCCTGGGGGGAGCTGGCTGAAATCAAGTTCCTTTGTCCCAGCCCCGGCTATGACCGCCATTTTTTTATCTGTGACTATTTAGGCATTGAAATGATACCGGTAGCGCTAGATGATCACGGCCCGGACATGGCTGCCGTTGAAAAATTAGCGGCCGCAGACGAAAGCATCAAAGGAATCTGGTGTGTGCCCAAATACAGCAATCCAACCGGAGCTGTCTATTCCGATGAAGTCGTCGAGCGTCTGGCATCGATGAATACCAAAGCCGATGATTTTCGCATATTCTGGGATAATGCCTACACCGTTCATCACCTCGATGACAAACCGGCCCGTTTGAAAAACATCCTGACCGCCTGCAAGAAGGCCGGCAATCCGGAGCGGGTATTCATATTCGGTTCAACCTCCAAGGTGGCCTTTGCCGGCAGTGGTCTGGCCATGATGGCTGGCAGCGCGAAGAATATGGCCCTGGCCAAAAAACAAATCGCCTTTCAAACCATTGGTCCGGATAAATTAAACCAGCTGCGACACATTGCCTTCTTTAAAAATATGGCCGGCATCCAGGATCATATGAAAAAACACGCCGCGATCTTAATACCGAAATTCGATGCCGTGCAAAAAGAATTGGAAAAAATGCTGGGCGGTAAAAGGATCGCGGATTGGAGTCAACCCAGGGGGGGGTATTTTGTCAGCATCGATACCATGGAAGGGTGCGCTGCTGAGGTGATTCGAATGGCGGCTGAGGCGGGGGTAAAATTAACCCCGGCCGGTTCCACTTATCCTTACATGCAGGACCCGCTGGATCGAAATATTCGCATCGCACCGTCTTTTCCGCCGCTGGAGGATATACGTTCGGCAATGCAGCTGGTGGGTATCTGCGTTCAGCTGGCCAGTATTGACAAACTGCTAAAGAATTGAATATTTTCGATTGAAGATTGAAGATTTAAGAATGTTGCCGTAGAATGAAAAAGTATACCGCTTGGCTACATAAAAACGACGGAGCAAAGCGACTTGCACCAATATTCAAACTTCAATTTTCATTATTCAATGGATTGGCGGCCCCGCTCGTTTGATGAGCGGGGTTTACCGATAGATCGCGAGCTGTTTTATCTGCGAGCTCTTTTGGAAGCTTTGAGCGGATTGATCTTGGTCTTGCTGGCAGTTGATGCTGAACTGACATGGGAAGCCAGGTTACAGTCACCGTTTTTCCACTTCATTTCTGGCTCCGGGCATGCGGTGCAATACCAACCGGAAGAATATTCGGATCCACGGTTGCAACCCTGGCACTGCTCGATGACCTGATGGCAAATCCCGCCGTTGTATGAACACCCATCTGCGGACATAAACGGGCACTCCATACCTTCTTTAATGGTTGAACAAATCATTGGAATCACCCCCTTGATAGAGAAAATTTGTATAAAAAAAGCCGGGAGAGAATTAAACCCGGCAAACACCGAAACTTCAAAGTTGGCGGAATATAATGGTACCAGCCCTAAATGTCAACAGAAATGTTACAATATTTTTTTAATTTTGACAAACGCTCTAAGCGGACTTGATTTTTTTGTTACAATCAATGACAATATGTAAAGTAGCACTCTGATGAATTCAAACTATGCTGGATATACATGATGAACGACAGAGAATCGACGACAGACTCCGGTGCGATTATCCAAAAAGCAATCGAAGTGTTAAAAATTGAAGCCGACGGTATAATTAACCTGATCGACCGAATTGATGACAATTTTTCAAAAATGGTCGGGTTAATCTGCAATTCCGGCGGACGGATCATTATTAGCGGTATTGGAAAATCCGGCATTATCGGCCGCAAGATCGTCGCCACTCTTAACAGCACCGGAACAAGGTCCATATTTTTACACCCGGTCGAGGCCATGCACGGCGATCTGGGACAGGTAACCCCCGATGACATATTCATTGCCCTGTCCAAAAGCGGGGAAACCGATGAATTAAATATATTGCTGGCCAGCATCCGCCGTATCGGCTGTAAAATAATTGCCTTTACCGGTGATAAGAAATCTAACCTGGCCAATCACAGTGACATTGTCATTGATGTGGCAGTGGACTGTGAGGCATGTCCGTTGGGTCTGGCGCCGACCGCCAGCACCACCGCCCTGTTGGCCATGGGCGATGCATTGGCGGTAGTATTGCTGGAAAAAAAACAATTTAAATCAAGTGATTTCAAACTGTATCATCCCGGTGGGACCCTTGGTCAACGACTGACCGCCAGAATCAAAGATCTCATGATCTCCAACAAATCGCTGCCTTGCGTTTCCGAGGGTACGCCCATGGCAGAGGCTGTCATGGCCGTCGATCGCGGGGGACTGGGTGCAATCCTGGTGGTTAACCACCACAATAAGCTCAGCGGCATCATCACCGATGGAGACATCCGACGAATGGTGGTATCCGAACGAGCGATCGCCGATCTTGCTGTCGAGGACGTTATGACTAAAAATCCAAGAACCCAGGAGGAGAACGCCCCGACCTATGATGCGTTAAATATAATGGAGCAGCACCAGATCACCGTACTTCCCATAGTCAATTCCGACGGAGAAGTTAAAGGCATTTTACACCTGCACGATATACTGGGTAAAGGTGAGTTTAAGTTTAACGGAAGCTGAACTATAAATTGCGTAAGGTTCCTTAAATATTAAATTTACAATCTTCAATCTTCAATTGTTAGTGAGGGCTATATGAACACTGAATCCCTGATCACCGAAATTTCAGCCCTGGGTGAGGCTAAAATATCTACCCCGGTTCAGAAAAGAGCAGACGGCACTGATGGCATTAGTTTTGTTACTGACGAAAATCGGGTCGTCATCGAAATCGATGACCGACAAATTACACGGATGGTTAATGACGGTCAAAATTTGCCATGCTTTGAATTGGCGGGACCGAGACGTCATATCTTCTTTGATCCGAGTAAATTAAAGTGCGCCCTGGTATCTTGCGGCGGTTTATGCCCGGGTTTAAATGATATTATTCGCTCGATTGTGCTGGAATTGCACTATGGATATGGGGTTCGCAATATATTCGGCATCCGCTACGGCCTGCAGGGATTTATTGCCAGATATGGGCATGATCTGATTGATCTGACGCCCAAATCCGTCGTCAATATACACGATCGTGGCGGAACTGTGCTGGGTTCGAGCAGAGGCCCCCAGGAAATTGACGAAATAATCGACAGCCTGGAGCGAATGAATATCGGTTTGCTCTTTATGATCGGAGGTGATGGAACGCTGACGGCCGCCGGTTGCATAGCGGATACTATTTTAGATAGCGGCCTGAAAATCGGTGTTGTCGGAGTTCCCAAAACCATTGACAATGACATTCACATGGTCTCTCGATCATTTGGATTTGACACCGCCGTGGATGTCGCCACCAAGGCCATTATTAGTGCCAGCAACGAAGCCGAAGGCTATCCCAACGGCATTGGTTTAATTAAACTGATGGGCCGCCACGCAGGCTTTATTGCCGCAACAGCCGTTTTGGCCCAGCAGGATGTTAATTTTGTGCTGATTCCTGAAGTTGATTTCGACCTGGATGGCCCCGGTGGATTGTTTGCTGCGCTTGAAAAGCGCCTGTCTGAAAGAAAGCATGCGGTAATCGTCGTGGCGGAAGGTGCAGGCCAGAAATTTTTTGAAGAAAATAGTAATGAACGGGATGCTTCCGGAAACATAAAGCTGAGGGATATCGGGATATATATAAAAGAGGCCATCGGTGCCCATTTTGCTTCCAAAAACATCGATATCTCGATTAAATATATTGACCCCAGTTATATGATTAGAAGTCTTCCGGCAAATGCGAATGATCGCGTATTTTGTAATTTTTTAGGCCGCAACGCTGTGCATGCCGGGATGGCCGGCAAAACGAGTATGCTGATCGGTCACTGGAATAACCAGTTCGTCCATGTGCCGATGCAACTGATTGCCGGAAAACGAAAAACCGTGAAACCCTCCGGCAGTTTATGGCGCAGTACCCTTGAAGCCACCGGTCAGGGAACGCTGAAGAATGCGGGATAATGGGGGTATTTATTGAATATTTTCAATAGTCAATTCTCCGCCGCAGGCGGTCTTACTCCAACTCCACAAAACGCTTGCCTTTTATCCTTAAAAGATGAAGCTTCTTTTGCACTTCTCCGTTTTCGTCAAAGCGTGTAATTCCGGTTATGCCCGGGAAATTGTCCAGATTTAGCAACTCATCTCTGATTTCATTGCGATATCGAATATGAGGGCGGCTAACCGCATGGAATAGTATCATCGCAGAATCAAAAACAACCGCTTCGATAAAGTCAGGTTTTTCCTGATAGGTTTCCTCGAATTTTGCAACAAAATTTTGAACTGCAGGTGATGTACCTTCAGCAAAAAAGCCATCCGGCATCACGGCACCCTGCACGTATTGATCGGCTATTCTGATAAGGGTATCGGAATGCCAGAGATTGGTGCCGAGCAAATAAACATCCTTAATATCGAAATAGGCCAACTGGGGAACTATCAGTCCGGCCAATCCGGGTGAATCTGGGATAAAGATAGCATCGAAATCGACAATCGGTTCCGGTTCTTCTTCCTCATCGGCCGCTTCCTCCGATTCCCTGCCAGAACCCTCTTCAGGGGCCTTTTCATCGATATCTGCAACAGTTATTGGTTGATCCCCGTCTTCAGCGAAATCGTTTTCGGCTTTAAGATCTTCAGGTATTTCATAATAAAGTCCGACAAGTTTTTTGATGGGGTCCGTAAAATCTGTTTGTTTGGGATTGTATGATTCAACACCAACTACCTGCCCGCCCAATTCGATGAGCGCGTCCCAGAACAGGTTCATAAAAGTCAGGCCGTAATTTTCATCCGGATAAAGAATAGCAAAGCGATACAATCCCAATGACTCGACCGTAAAGGAGGTGATGGCCTGCACCTGCATTTTGGGGGTAATAAAATTCCTGAAAACCTTGTCACCGATTCCGGGGATGTCATCTTTCTGGGTCAGGGTAATTATCGGAATTCCCATCCTCTGAGCTTCACGGGCGGCAACTGCCGAAGTTACAATGGGTCCGAGAATGGCGGCGACCTGGTCCTGATACAATTCTTCCAGCGCCATAATTGTTTTGTCCGGATCAGCGCCGGAATCTTTGACACTGATATTGATCGGCGGGTTGTCCTCCTGGGAGCTGAAATGATCCAGGGCCAATTCGATGCCCTTCAATGCACGCAGACCGAACTTTTCATAAGGACCGCTTAAGGGCAGAAGAACGCCGATCGTATTTTGCTTGAAAACGGCATTTTTCTTAATTTCATCAATCAGGCTTTCAACCAGAATTCGATTTTCATTGTCCGGGTATCTCTTGATAAATTCAGCCAGAATATTTAGTGCATCATCATATTTTTCTTCCAATGCATAATTCAAACCCAATTGATACAGCAAAAAATCCATAGGCAGGCTATCATCCGGGTGATTGACGAGTATCGCAATATCTGCCGTGTCAAGCCGGGCGATGGCTTCTTTCAGTTTATCGAGAATCGCTTGCTGCTCCAGCTCGGTTGCATTCTCACGGGCACGCACGTAATTATCAATGGCGTCAATCGGAGAGTCCAACGCCAAATAGGTATCTCCAATGAGTGCGTATGTTTTGAAGATGTACAGGTTGGAATCGAGACGCTGCAAGGTCGCGGGCGCGAGTTGGATCACATCCGGATAGCGGCCTTGCTGATAGTAGGTATACAGTTCTTCAACCAGGGCATCCTGAACAAATGAATTTGATGGGTAGTCGGCTGGTATACGCTGGTAGGCGGACCGTGCGCTTTGGTATTCGCCGTTGGCTGCGTGGATAAATCCGATTTTCATCAGTGCCGCAGCCGCCAGTGATTGATCCTCATATCGCTGGATATACTCAAGGAAGAGCGTCAGAGCTTCAGCATAAGCGCCGGCTTCGAAAAATTCTTCGGCCCTGGAAAAAAGCTCATCGCCGTTTCCAGCCCGTGCAGAATCCGGGGTTACCTCGGGTTGCGTTGCACAGGCCCAAATCAAAACGAGGACACTAAAAAGTAAGATGACGTGCTTAAGCTTCATGAGTTCCGATCGGTGGTTTAGAGTCTTAAAAATTTAGATTTTGCATTTTGTTACAAAAGCAATTTTATTGGGCTATCTTCCCTATCTTCAAATAATTGAATATTTTCGATTGAATATTGAATATTTAAGGACTTCTTTCTAATTTATAAGGGGCGAAGCGAATCCTGCCAAGGCGAAACACAAATATTCAATTTTCAATAGCCGATAGTCAAAAGTCAATACCGGCTTGTCTGGGTTAAGTATAGGTTAAGCAAACTGGTTGAATCGACCCCAACCCTTTGAGATCATAATCAGCTTACACCAACAGCTTAGTTTGTCAAACACAATTTGGTTAAAATAATTAAGGTAATTGATCAGCCCCAAATACACGAAGACACAAAGGAAGACACAAAGAGTGAACATAAAGCCTAAACCTTTGTCAAAAAGACAGGGATTTTGCTTTATCTAGCGATCGATAGAATACCTTAAATCTTCAATCGACAATATTCAATATTCAATTTAAGCGTCTTGATATCTTTTTTGGATCGACCGCAGAACATTGAGACATGAAAAGAAAATCTCCACCAGCTCAGGGTCGAAGTGCTGACCGGCCCCTGCTTTGATATTGGCCTGCACCTCAGGTTCTTCCCATGCTTCCTTGTACACCCGCTGACTGGATAGGGCATCATAAACATCGGCAATGGCAACGATCCGGCCGAAAAGCGGAATTTCCTCGCCGCTTTTCCCGCGGGCTGAACCGTTCGATCTGGTGATTCCTTGCAACGGTTCACCGGTCGTGACATCAACATGCCCCGGATAACCTTGACCATCCCACCGTTCATGGTGGTTTAAAGCCACCTGGGCGGCAGCATCATCGAAATCGGATTGCGGGTCCATAAATAGCTGCGTGCCGAAGATGGTGTGCTGCTTCATTATTTCAAACTCTTCTTTATCTAATTTACCGGGCTTCTTTAAAATAAGATCTGATATGGTAACTTTTCCGACATCATGTAACATCGCTGCCATGCGCAGAATGTCGCGGTTTTTATCAATTTCTTTTGGCGAGACATTGTGGCGGTGGGCCCAATTCTCATAAATTTCAACTGCATATCCGCCCACCCGGTTAACATGGGCACCGGTTTCCCTGGGGTCTCGCATCTCGGCCATTTTCATCATCCGCAGTAATATGGCACGGGTCATCTGAGCCCGGGCCAATGCAACCGCTGCGATACTGGCAAAGTGCGTCATTATTTTTTCGTCCGAGGGGGTGAAAGGCACGACCTGACGATTCCCATTCTGGGCGTTGATAATCTGAAGTATCCCCAGCAAATCGCCCTTGGAACTTACCAGTGGTATGGTTAATACCGACCGGGTGCTGTATTGGGTGGTATCATCGAATTCTTTATCAAAATGATAGGGGCAGGTCGGATCGAGTCGATACACATCGGGCAGATTGAGCGGTTGACCGGATTTGGCCACATATCCGGCAATGCTGTTGTCGTTTATGGGGAGGGTAAAAGTTGAATAAATAAGCTTCTCACCCGCCTGCAGTCTGCTTTGCAGGGTATCATTCTGGGTGTAAGCAAAATGGAGCAGGCCTCGATCCCGGATGTAGATTGAACCGGCATCGGCCGACACAAAGCGGCGCGCTTCGGTTAGAATTCGTTCCATCAAAATATCCAGATCCTGAATTAGATTGAGGTCGACTCCCAAACGCGCCAGGGCATCCAGTTTTTCCTTTTCACTCAGCATGTCCGCTCCCGCAAGTTGATTATTTTCGATTGAATAATTACTGCGCCGGGCCTTTAATCAAACCCCTTTTTTAAGCATGCAAAGAATAATTGACTTCCCTGAACGTGATATTTATCGAGGCGCATTAATCAGTCCAATATGATTCTATGCCATTACACATAAGGGTGGACGCTGGCAATAAAATTCTTATGCTTTGATATCATATTACCCTAATTGAGCGAAGCCCAATTGGCAGGTATTGGGTATTCAATTATTTGGGGACAGAGTCAAAAAATCCTCAACTTTTCAGCTTAATGGACGATATATGAAGGTGCAGGGTATTTATCGCTGAATTAAGCATAATTTGCGTTACCCTGGCGCCCATGATAGATTTTATGTACCATTAGCATGTTTTTGATCGTTCGATATATGGTTTGTCAATCACGATCATAAATTTACAGCTTCTTCCCTGGTGGAAAACCTGGAATTTACAAGAAGGAGGATAAACCCTTGAAAATGATAAAGTATTTAATATTGCTGGTCATAGTTCTGTTTGCAACTCCGGCCCCGGCCGAAATTTATAAATATGTTGATGAACAGGGTAACGTTCATTTCACTGACGATATCAATCAAGTTCCGGCGGATCAGAGGGATTCGATCGAAGTCAGTCCCGAGTATGATTCTGGCACAGAGGCTGAAGAAGAATATACCGAGACGGAAAATGATGTAAAAACCGATCCTGACCTCAAGAGCAGTGACGGTGATGAAACGGAAACGACGGCGGGTGTCGACGATGACAGCGACAATGAAGAAGATGTTGCGCGGCTGGAAGACGGAGATTCATTGAACCAATCAGGCAATGATCAAAAAGAACTGGATGCCGATCGCAGACGTATGGAAGCCCTGAAAAAAGAAATCGACGAAGAATATGCCGCATTGGTCAAAGATAAGGAAAAACTCGCCCAAGAACAGAAAGCACTGACAACTCGAGAAGATATAATAAATTTTAACATCAAAGTTGAAAACCTGAATAAACGAGCTGAAGCATATGTGCAAAAGGGCAAACAATACCAAAAGCAGGTCGAAGCATATAATGAGCGGATTATCCAAAAAAATGCCCAATTAAGTCAGAAAAAGGAGTAGGGTTTCGCACCTTAGTTACTGTTTTTGAGTATTTTGGCAAATTTCAGGTATTAAACTATTCTCACCATCTTGGAGCGAATGTATTTTTTCAATAAAATCCCGCTTTATCCTTGACATTTTGCCCCATTCTTCCCTATTCTTGCTTTTTAAATCACCGAATCGCACTATATCGGCTGAGAGTCGTAGACAACATAGCTGATAAGATTCTTTGATTCACTGCCATTATGGAATGGTAAATGCCCCGGAAAAACTGCCATACTGGCTGATTACAGGGTCAAAAATGATTTTTTTTAGGTATTTCGAGCCATCAACCTGGGAGAGTTAAAATGGCAGTCAAGATACTTATTAAAAGATCGTTACCAGCGGATAAAGCTCATAAATTAATACCGCTATTTCAACAATTGCGAACCCTGGCGATGAATCAACCCGGCTATATATCCGGTGAAACGCTCCAGCGAATTGACAGTATGGGGGAGTATATCGTTATCAGCACCTGGCAGTCGGTGGAAAACTGGCAGCAGTGGGCCACCAGCCAGTCCAGAATCGAATTGCAAAACCAAATTGATGCAGCGCTCAGCGAAAAAACCGAATACGAAATATATCAGTATAGTTAGTACCTTAGAAATTATTTTTTATTTTTTTGATTATGTGGCAAGATCTTTTTGTGAAACAATCAAGTTGCCCAAAGAAATGCCTAAAGTTGCAAAATGTCTAAAATGCCTAAAGTTGAGGTATTCTGTCGATTTTAAAAAAAATAAAACCGCAGGGTCGGGTACTATCTTTATCTTCCTGATTTCTGGATTACCATACGCCAAGCATCGATCGTTCTTAATTAAGACGGAGCGAAGCGACACCACAATTTTAGTCATTTTAAATTTTAGCTCATTTTAGCTCATTTTTCCGGTTTATCCGGGTTGGGCGCTTAGAAGTTAATTTTGTGCATCTAATGCTAAAATAGTTCTTAATTGAGGCAACCCGCAATTGTCCCTTGAACAAAATAGCGATTTAATGCCTTTATCCGCTTACGGGGGTATCCCTGCCGGCAACCAGCTGGTTCCCTGCTCGCCAGGGCCAAACCAGGTTATACCCTATACGCCGAAACCTTCACGAACTCTATCGCTTTCAAGTGAACCCGGAACAAAGCGATACGCCCTATTCCTCCCGCCGGTTTATTACGATAATAAAATTCAATCTGAAGTTCCCGAATCTGCCTATAATTCCAGCCGCCGTCTTGTAACACCGAAAATGGATCAGGTTGGTTTACTAATCGATTTTTATGCTTAACTTTTTTTCTGATTAAATTGATACGCCACCGCGAAAGCGGTAGTATAGAAATGCCCCTCGATAAGCGAAATCATTAAACAGGCCAATCTCAGGAGCACAGCTATCGATGTCACAAGATGGTCAATCAGAATTGGTTAAAATCGCTGTTTTAGATAATGCTATCGAAGCCCAACTGATCGGCTCAATATTGGATCAACGGGGAATTCCCCATCGTCTTCGATCATATTACGACACGGCCTATGATGGTTTGTTCCAAATGCAAAAAGGATGGGGCAAATTGTACGTTACACAATCACACCGGCAAGAAGTGCTGCAGGTAATCGAAGATGTGCGATGTAATGACTTTTTCAATACCTAACCCGGACAAGCCGGAATTGAAAATTGAAGATTGCAAATTGAATATTAAATCAACAATATTCAATTATTACAGGGTATTAATAATTTCCATAAAAAACTTTGCATAAAATTCAAAGAACTCACAACTAAGACTCAAAAAAGGAGGTTACATTATGGCTGAAACTAACACCGGGCATCCCGCAGATTTTGAAAAAGCCTTGCAGATTGGTCGACCACCGAACGTGGTCAAATGCTTTCCAAATTCCAGAGCCCTGATTGTCAGTGGAAAATTCATTGATCGGGCCATGCTTGCGAAAGGGGGCGCTATCGCCATAGCTGCCAACGGCAGAAACAGTTTTGTAATCCGTGGTGCATTACAGGCCGCCCAACGGGCAAATGCAGCCCTCATCATTGAAATTGCCAAGTCGGAAGGTGGCGGCAATGCATATTGTGCCGTAAATTATTGGAATATGGCCAGAATTGTTGATGCAGTTTGTAATGAATTGGGCATCACCATTCCGGTGGCTATTCATGCCGATCATTACGGGTTGAAGAGTGACCAGGATGTTGCGGCCGCAAAAATCGAAATTCCATCCCTGTTTGAAGCAGGCATAACATCTATTGCCATTGATGCATCCCACATGCCGGATGATAAAAACCTGCTGGCAAACCTTGAATTGAATTCATTTATACCTAAGTGGGCCGGACTTGAAACAGAAATCGGTGAAATCAAAGGCAAAGAAGGCCTGTCGACAGTGGAAGAGGCGTTGTTTCTTATCCAGGGACTAAACGCCCACGACATTTTTCCAGATTGGATTGCACTGAACAACGGCACAACTCATGGCATTGAAGCCAGCGACAAAGGTATCCAGGTTGACCTGACCACCCAGATTCATGATGCATTGAAAAGCTATAAGGTCTCAGGTGCCCAGCACGGCACCTCCGGCAATAGCTCAGACCGCCTGCGGGAAATTGCATCAAAAACTAGATCCACCAAAGCAAATGTCGCCACCGCCCTTCAAATGATATCATGGGGCCTGGAGGTCAACGACTTTGGTAATGCCCAGCTGGATGATCAGGGTAATTTTATTAAAGTCAAAGACCAGGGCGCTTCCGAAACGTTGTGGTCTGAAATGGTCGCTTATGCACAAGAGCAGGGGTGGCAAGCCGGAAATTTTAAAAAGCTAAATTTGCCGTTTGAGAATAAATTGCTTGGCCAAACGAAGGAAATCAGACTCCGCATGGCCAAAAGAGTAGAAATCTTCATATATAACATGTTGGTCAATGTCCTTAACGCTGAGAATACCGCACCCTTGGCCGTGGCCGCCATTCTGGATGCCGGATCTTATGATTCCGGTCCGAAAGCGGAGCGCATAGAGGATCCCGCCCGCTGGACGACCGACCAAATTATCGAACGGGCTGCCGCAATTCAAAGTGACAAGGGGCCGGAAGGGGATTTTGATGATTAGGCTTTCAGGATCATTTATGTAATATTTTGATATTATTTAAATTTTAGTTTCAGGGGTCAGGGATCTGGAGCAAATAGTTCAAAGGCTAAAAGCTAAATGAGGATCTGTACATCTCAATTGCCCAGTTTCTCAATAAGTCCAGCAACCTTCTCGATCAACGGTTGATGACACATCGAAGTTGCTGAGGGTATGTAACGACCCCTGGCTCCGGTGCCAAATACTAATCTGAAACCGCAGCATCCTTCCTGACGCCTGAAACCTACAACCTCCTTTGACATCGCTGCATTCTTCCTGATCCCCCTTCCGAATTCCTAATAGCATTCCTCTGTCATCAGTCTTCCGTCCTCTGTCATCTGTCATCTGTCTTCTGTCATCCGGCATCCGGTATCTGGCTTTTCCCCCTCTCCCAGCCTCCCTGTCGCCCAGTCTCCCCCTGCTCTCACGACAGGATTGTTTGATGGCTGTTTGCTCGATGTGGCCCCCTTTTGAGCACCGCAGCCGGCCAATCGGATAATTCAATATTCTCTTTTATTTCAAATACTTTATTGGTCTCTTTATCCTATGTATCTCATTTTTATACACTTTCCCCTAAAGTCTGTCCATTAGGGAGCCGATATATGAGTCAGGAGGGTTTCGGAATGTATGTACCAAGTTATCAGATGCACAATGTGTTAAATGTCTACAGCAAGCAACTTAGACAGAACATGGTTTCAGACGGAAAAAATAAAAGGCCTGAGACACCACCATCGGATAGGATTAATATATCGCCTGAGGGAAAACGCCAGATTATGATCGAAAAAATCTCTAAGGATATTGTTGATAAGATTTCCCGCTACGGTTCGCTCAACGAAACCCGCCAGCAAATATCTGAATACACAAATATCTATTCGGAAAATAAAACTTTACCGAATAATACAGAAAATAAAACTTTTGTATTCAATGCGATTGATTCAATAAACCAAAAAAACAAAAATACGCTTTCTGTTGATGATTCCAGCTTTTTGATTCAACGACTTGAGCAGTTGGCAAAAAAAGCAAGCGACAAAAAGACGGAATCCTGGATCTGAAATCAGAGATGAGATTCGGCTGTGGGGGCTGATAACAGGCAAGCGTTCGACTAAAAGGAGGACAAAATGATTAACGCAATTGGGGAAGCCACAATGCAGCAGTTTGTGCGCACGAGTTATAATGCTGAAATGTTTGCGAAGGACCAGGAAGTTAAAAAAACCGATAAAATCAAGGAACCGCGTCCGGTTGAAGAAAGTGAGAACAGTCAAAAATCCGAGATGAGCTTGCGGTCCAGAGATAATATGAAGACCCGCAACAGCCTCGAAGACGGCCAGTTGATCGTGGAACAATACGATGAGGACGGCAAATTGGTCAAAAAAACTCCTCCAGGGTATCTTCCCCTTGGGGAAACGGCATAATGGGAGACCCTAACTTTAAATAGAGCAGAAAGCTGGGTGGGACGTCGGCCGACATCGATCGTCACAGCGATACTCAGGCTTCCTGGGACTGATTGGATTCAATGACGGCGCCCCAGGGCTTGTCAGGTTTACCCATAGGCGGGAATAGTTTTGGCGCAGCGTAAGCCCGGTCGAGGAAATTTCAGGCCCTGAAATGGCTGCCGTCCAGCATATCGGCGCAATGCAACTGAAATTTGATCTGCGAGCGTTTCCGTTTTATGGATCAGCCGGTTCAGGTCAGTCAATCCATCCCGGGGACCATTTTTTTCACCTTCTGCCACATCCGTTTTTTTACTTCCAGAGAGATTTCATCAAACTCCCACTTGCTTTTCGCCATCAGTTCTTCCATCTTCTTGAATCTTGCCTCAAAAATTTTGACAGATCCGGTCAAGGCACTTTCCGGATGAATTTCAGCAAGACGGGCAATGTTGATCAGAGTAAACATCAAATCGCCGAATTGGCGGGAAGCAAGTCGGCCGTCATGACTTTTTAGTGCTGTTTGCAACCCATCTGCCACAGCTGCCGGATTCTTTTGATTTTCGTCTGCTTCCGCTAATTCAAATCCGCTTTTGGCGACACGGTCCGATACGCGATAGGCACGAAGGAGAGCCGGAAGTTTGGCCGGTACTGAATCCAGAATAGATTGTTTTTTATTATCTTTCTTCTCGTTCAGTTTAATTTTATGCCAGTTCTGAACGACTTCAGCGCTGCTGATAACTTCCGTATCACCGAAAACATGGGGATGGCGCCGAATCATTTTCTCAGTAATGGTCCGGGCTACCTGGGACAGATCGAATTCTTGCCGCTCCTCAAACATCCTGGCCATAAACACAATATGAAATAAAACGTCTCCAAGTTCCTCGCGGATTTGTTCAGAATTGCCGGATTCAATGGCGTCCACCAGTTCAAATACTTCCTCAATCAGGTAAATGCCGACAGACTTCGGGGTTTGTTTTTTATCCCAGGGGCATCCATTTTCTCCCCGCAAAGTTTTAATCAATCGGAAAAGATCATCCAGAGAGTTATGTGTTTGAATTAATGAGGAATCTTCCATGCTTTTTTTAGCTCCCCCAGTTTGCTCATAAAATCTTGTTTCATTTCATGGGAAACCACTTTCGCCATTTTTTCTGAAACCCATGAGACGTGGGGCGCCAGCACGGAATTTTTAATAATTACAGATCCTTTGGGAAGGAATGCGGTCAGTGAAATGAACAGAACGGATACAATTAAAATGCCTTTGGCAAGACCAAAGATCACACCACCGACACGATCGACCCAACCTAAAAATGCGATGTTCAGCAGATATTTGATGATGACGCCCAGCACGCTGACCACAATCAGCACACTGCAGAAAATAATCAAAAAACTCAATATGTTAAGATACGATACATCCTGGATTAGACCGGAAAGCAGGCTGGCAAGGATCTTGTAATAAGTATAGGCCGCATAAAAGCCGCCAAAAACACCGATAACCGAGGAGACCTCTTTGACCAGTCCTCTAAAGAGGCCCCTTATCAGGCTGTAGCCGAGGATGACGATTATAAGAATATCAAACGGATTCATTGCAATGCCATTCGTAAATTCAGTCCGCCCACAAGCTTCAGGCAGATAAAATTGTACCGGATCAAGTAACAAAGCAGGTATGTCGAGTCAAGGTATTTTTCTTTTTAGACCGATGCCGAATTTGGGGTTTGCATTCAATTAGAGAGATATGATAGGTATAGGATAAGCTTATGGAGGTTCGGGGTTGACCGTTCAGGGTTCAAATTTTAGCCCCGCCACCGGCGGTTCGAAGCAAGCGAGCTTAACCTGCGAGGGCCTCAGGGTCAAATGACAGGGTTGGACGATCAATATTTAAAATTACGATAGAGCGCAGCGAATCAATCAACCCTGAACCTTGGAACCGTGAACCGTGATCCTTTGATCTTTTGAACCCAATCTAGTAGCGACGTGCCCATCTGAAGCCTTATGGATGTTGGCTAACGAGCACTCAATCTGTTTAAAAAAAATGCCGGACATAGATTCCCCGGTTCTTTGCACAAAATGGTGGAAAATCTCGATAACAAAAAAACTAGTCTCGAATTCAGCGACATTGATCTCACTCGCCAGCTTTTCGGTGAACGAAATAACAATCTCCAAAAAATTGCCAAACTCACAGACGTCACAATAAACGCAAGGGGCAGTACGGTCTTTATTTCCGGCGACGAAATTGCCGCCGCGCTGGCCGGCAACGTCCTCAACCAGCTGTATAATTTGCTGCAAGAAGGGTATCCCATCCACCCCAATGACATCGACTTTGCCGTAAGCGTTTTGAGCGGTAATGATCGCGTGAATTTAAAAGACATTTTTTTGGATCGGGTCTACATAACTTCGAAAAAAAGTGCCGTAACGCCCAAAAACCTGGCGCAAAAAGAATACATTGATGCCATCCGAAAGTATGATATTGTTTTTGGGATTGGTCCGGCCGGAACCGGCAAGACCTATTTGGCCATGGCAATGGCGGTCTCGGCCCTGTCAAAGGGGATTGTCAGCCGCATAATTTTGACCCGTCCGGCGGTAGAAGCGGGAGAGGCCCTCGGCTTTTTACCGGGTGATCTGGCTGAAAAGGTCGACCCATACTTAAGACCGCTATATGATGCGTTGCACGACATGATGCGGTTTGAAAAAGCGGCCGCCTTGATGCAAAAGGGCATTATTGAAGTCGCTCCCATAGCCTTTATGCGCGGACGCACGTTAAATGATTCTTTTATCATTCTGGATGAGGCGCAAAACACGACCTCCGAACAGATGAAAATGTTTTTAACCCGAATCGGATTCAGCTCTAAGGCGGTCATTACCGGAGATATCACCCAGATTGATCTGCCGAGTGATAGAATATCCGGATTGATCGAATCCAAGAATATTTTGCAGGATATCAACGGAATTAAATTCGTTTTTTTCTCGAAAAAAGATGTCGTCAGGCACAAACTGGTTCAGGAAATAATTCGAGCCTATGAAGAACTTGAAGCCGACAAACAAAAAAATAGTTCAAATTAATTAATAGAAGAATGAGCAAAGAGAAAAACAAGGAATCCATCAACAAAAATCTCGATCCCGCCCGGCGCTGGCGCTGGGGGATTTTATTTTCGGTGACCGCTCTTTTTTCAATCATTTTATTTCCGAACCTCGTTGTTACCAAGCATCAATATGAGTTGGGAGATGTTGCCGAGCGGGATATTAAATCTCCCAGAGATTTTTTCATAGAGGATACAGCGGCTACCGATAAAAACCGCCGGCAGGCAGTGGCTGCGGTATTAACGGTTTATGATTATGATGCAGGGCTGGCCGCAAGCTTGACGCGCAAAGTCAATGACGTCTTTGCTGAAATGAGGTCCGCGGCCCCGACTTCGGACAAAGACCGGCCCCAGCAACCAGCAACTAATGAGGCCGCCGGGCAGACAGCGGCAGAAGCCCAAAAACCGGCCCCAAATAAGATCATTGATAAACGCGAATACCTTGAAGAAAAACTGAGCATCCGGGTAAGCAAAGGCGCATTTATCGCGCTTGAAAAGGTGGGTTTTTCAGAAGAAATTTCAGAATCCATTAACGAGATATTAAAGAAAATTATAGTTAATGGTGTCGTAACCAATAAGGAGATCCTGCTCAAAGAATCTGAAAAGGGTATTCATCTGCGGGATGTCAGCACCAAGAAAGAAAAAGAGCTGCACCAGTTAAAAAAGTTTTATGGACTCGACCAGGCCAAAACCATGGTTCGGATTGTCGGCCAGCCCCTTCTCAACGATCTGGACTACGGATTGTTAAACCTGGTGGTGGATTTTGTCCAACGGCTCATTCAACCCAACATAACGCTAAACCGCAGCGAAACCGAGGAACGAAAAAATAAGGCGGCTGTCGAAATTAAGCCGGTGCTTCACAAAATCAAAGCCGGGGAAATGCTTCTGCGAGAGGGCGAACGGGTCACCGAAGTCCAGCTGTTGAAGCTTAAAACCCTTGAAACCCAGGACAAAAATGAGCAGGTCTTCTTAACCAGTGTCGGGGCGGCGATGTTGCTGCTGTTGCTGCTGGTAACGACTTATATGCTTCATTTAAACCAACCCGGCCGGCTATCGGTTGAGCATAACAAAAGCCTTATTTTTATGGCCAGCGTGTTTTTAACCTTTTCCTTTCTGGCGGAAATCAGTTCCAAATTATCAGAAGTTTTGGCTATCAACGCCACCATCCCCATTGAGATGTCTTCCATCTGGTTCGGTATGCCACTGGCTTCGGGTGCCATGACCATCTGTCTGTTTATGGGCTTGCAGGTCGCTATACCGCTGACCGTGGTCATGGCAGTCTCTTTTGCAGTGATATTTGAAAACAGCCTGACTGTTTTTCTTTATTTTCTGATCAACGGCACCATGGCGGCCTACTGGATAAGAAATTGCCGGGAACGCAAGGTTTTCATAGCGGCCGGCGCCAAACTCGGATTGCTTAATATTCTGCTGGTAACGGCCGTTAACTTCTACCTGGCTGAATTGTCCGGTTCAAAGCTTCTGTGGGATTGGGCCTTCGCATTTCTGGGCGGAATTGGTGCCGGAATTGTGACCGCGGGTATTGCTCCCCTGGTAGAAATCGCCTTCGGTTATACAACCGATATATCACTGCTTGAGCTGGCAAATCTGGATCGGCCGATCCTGCGAAAGCTCATGCTCGAGGCACCGGGCACCTACCATCATTCGGTGATTGTCGGATCCCTTGTCGAAGCCGCTGCCTCTGAAATCGGCGCCAACCACTTACTGGCCAAAGTCTGCGGGTACTATCATGATATCGGCAAAAGCAAAAAACCGCTGTATTTCATCGAGAATCAGAAAGCCGGCAAAAACAAGCATGATAAACTGGCGCCATCCATGTCCAGCCTTATTTTGATAGCCCATGTCAAAGATGGCGTGGAAATAGCCAGGGAAAACAAACTCGGCCAGGTAATCATCGACACCATCAGGCAGCACCACGGTACCAGCCTCATCAAATATTTTTTTGAAAAAGCCAAACAGCGCAAAGGCGAAGATGCGGTGAATATTGACGACTTCAGATATCCCGGACCCAAACCTCAAACCCGCGAGGCCGGTCTGGTCATGCTGGCTGATGTCGTAGAGGCGGCGTCAAGAACCCTTGAGGACCCGACCCCCTCAAGAATCCAGGGCCTTGTCCAGAACCTGATTAACAATATATTTTCTGATGGTCAACTGGACGAATGTGAACTGACCTTAAAAGACCTGCACAAAATTGCCAGGAGCTTTAACCAGATATTAAACGGCATTCACCATCACCGGATAGAATATACTGAAAGGCGGGCAGCCGCCAGCGAAAATGGCAAAGGAAGGCCAAAGAATGGAAGTCCGGATAGACAACAGGCAAAGCAGGCACAAAATCTCACCGAAGAAGATACAACAAACGGTTCAGGTCATCTTAAGCGCCTTGGACTTTCCTGACGGCGAAATTTCTATCCTCCTTGTGGATGACCCGCAGATCGCAACCCTCAACCAAAAATATCTTGACCGCCAGGGACCGACAAACGTAATCGCCTTTGCCATGCTCGAGGGCGAATTTTCCTATCTGACGCCCCATCTTTTGGGCGATGTGGTGATCTCCATGGATGCAGCCGCCAGAGAAGCACAGGATGCCGGTTTGAGCAGGGCGCGCAGGTTTGATGAGTTGCTGGTACACGGTATCCTACATTTATTTGGCTATGACCATGAAGACTCCGAAAAAGAAGCCCGACGAATGGAAAAAAAGAGCCGGGCGCTGTTGGAACTGATTACATAGGAGATAATCTGATGGCGGGATTAGCGGTAAAAGTTGATCAAGTGGCAGTTATGAGAGCAGTTCGGAAAAGTCAATTTCCTGATCCGGTGACAGCTGCCGCCTTGGCTGAAGTGGCGGGAGCCGATGGAATCACCGTTCACCTCAGACAGGATCGACGGCACATTAAAGACCGGGATGTGCGTATATTGCGCAGTATTGTCCAGAGTAAGCTGGTTTTGGAAATGAATTCGACATCGGAGATGGTCGGCGTTGCCCTGGATATAAAACCCGACCTGGTGACACTGGTGCCCGAAAAACGCGAAGAATCCTCCGCCGATGGAGGACTGGACCTTATCGTACACCGTGACGATATTACCGAGACGGTGGCGACATTGCAAAACAGTGGGATTCCGGTGGGGCTGCTGGTCGATCCCGAACTCGAGCAAATCAAGCTGGCGCATAAATGCAATGCCACCATGGTTGAGATCCACACCGGAACCTATTGTGACGCTAAAACTGCTCAGACAAGGCATCAGGCATTTTTGAATATTGTCGATGCTGTTAAACTTGCGCACAAGCTTAAATTGAGTGTCAAAGCCGGCCGCGGGTTGTGCTATAAAACCATAAAGGCCTTTAAAGGCATTCCGGAAATTGACGAATTCAGCATCGGTCACAGCATCGTATCCCGTTCGATTTTATCAGGGATGCAACAGGCGGTTGAGGAAATGATCAGGTTAATCGGGGCGCTTTAGGGGCGCGAGTTACGGGTTGCAAGTTGCCGGTTGCGGGTTGCGTTTATTTTACACCGTACGCTATACCCTCTGCACGATGCTCCTGCATTCCGACTTCTACCATTTCTGACATCTGTCATCGGTCTTCTGAATTTAAGGAGCAAGACATGATCCTGGTAACAGCAAATGAAATGCAGGCGATGGACCGCCAAACTATTGAAGACTTCGGCATACCGGGCATGGTGTTGATGGAAAATGCCGGCCGGGGCGCGACCCGTTTTTTACTGGAACAGTTCCCGGATATTGAGAATAAAAAAGTCGGGGTAATTGCCGGGCGTGGCAACAACGGTGGTGATGGATTCGTAATAGCCCGTTATCTGAAACAAAAGGGAATCCGGATACGGCTGTATCTTCTCGCTAAGACGGATCGGGTTCTGGGAGATGCCTTAGCCAACCTTAAACTTCTGAAACCGCTGGGGGTGCCGGTGGTCGAAATTCCGGATGAAGCGTCATTTTCTAAAATCAAATCCGAAATGCACGGGTTGGATCTGTGGATTGACGCCATTCTCGGCACCGGTTTGAAATCGGATGTGAAAGGATATTATAAGACGATTATCGATTGCATTAACAGCCTTAACAAACCTGTCTTCGCCGTCGACATGCCTTCGGGTTTAAATTCGGATACCGGTCAGCCATGCGGCACCTGCATCAGCGCCGCAGCGACGGCAACCTTCGCATATGCCAAAACCGGCCACATGGTTTACCCGGGGGCCGATTATATCGGAAATCTTAAAATCGTCGACATCGGAATTCCTCCCCATATTGTGGCGGCGGTGGGGCCCAGGCATTTTCTGATTACAGCACAGTTGATCCGGTCGCACTTAATTCCCAGACCGGCAACTGCCCACAAAGGCAGTACCGGCCACTTGCTGGTCGTCGCCGGATCCACCGGAAAAACCGGGGCGGCGTCGATGACATCCATGTCTGCGTTGCGCACAGGCGCCGGACTTGTAACACTTGGCGTGGCTGAAAGTCTAAATCCTGCTTTGGAAGGCCGGATGCTGGAGGCCATGACAGCTCCCCTGCCGGAAAGCGGCAGTGGTGTCATAGGAGAATCCGCCTTTAATGCGATCCGGAAAGAGCTGCCGGGCAAAAGATGCCTGGCCATTGGACCCGGACTCGGACAGGCAGCTGAAACGAAAAAATTGATCTGCAAAATCATCCGGCAAAGTGAAATTCCCGTGGTCGTTGATGCCGATGGATTAAACAATTTGGCCGGTGAATTGAAACACGTTATTAAAGCCAAAGCCCCGATCATTTTAACCCCCCATCCCGGCGAAATGGCCCGCCTTTTGGATACCAAAGTCAGCATGGTCCAGCAGAATCGGATTAAATGTGCCCGGGAATTTTCAGTCCAGTACAATGTTCATGTCGTCTTGAAAGGTGCCGCAACAATTATCGCACATCCGGACGGCAGGGTGTTTATCAACCCCACCGGCAATGCTGGAATGGCCTCCGGCGGTATGGGAGATGTATTGACCGGAGTCATCGCCGGACTGATCGTTCAGGGCTTAGCACCCGAGGCCGCCTGCCACGCCGGAGTTTATTTGCACGGGGCGGCAGCGGACAGTCTGGTTGAAAATATGGGACCCTATGGCTACCTGGCCGGTGATGTGATGAAAGCAATACCCCGTGAGATAAAGAAGATTGTCCAGATTTAGTTCTCAGATGGACATTGGAGATCCCGGCGGCCAACTTGGTTGAAAATGTAAATTCCAAGCTCCAAAACCCAAATTTCAAATGGTTCGACAAGCTCACCAGCCTGAGCCAGGTCGAAGGGCAAATTCCAATGACCTAAATTCAAAATTCGAAACGATTGGGTCGTTCGAACCTAAGCTCATGACCGAGGGGCTCACCACCGAAGGGCTCGTTGTAGGCCTAACAAATATTCCATCTGCATTTGCGCCAAAGGCATCACCCCCGATGAACAGGGTTTGCGAAACAAGGCAAGATTACAGTGGTGAGGTTTTGGTCATTGAATATTGGTAATTATTTGTTATTTGGTGCTTGAAATTTGTGATTTTATTGTCTTATAAGACCCCGTGGTGCAGCTGGATTAGATGTTTTTGACTATCCCCCGCAACCACGCAAAAACGATATTATGTTCGGCAAAAAAATTGATACGACAACTCATTCGGCAGATGAAACCCGACAACTGGGCCAAAAAATCGGCAGACTGATAAAACAGCCGGTGATCATTGCTCTGATCGGTGATCTTGGCAGTGGAAAAACTGCATTTGTCCAGGGCCTGGCAAATGGCCTGGACGTTCCGGTCGAATATTATATCACCAGCCCCACGTTTACTCTGATAAACGAATATCCCGGACGCCTCCCCCTGTTTCATGCCGATCTGTATCGCCTGCAGACTGACCAGGATCTTGAGGATATCGGCCTAGATGAGCTGTTATATGATCAAGGCGTACTTGCAGTTGAGTGGGCGGATAAGCTGGCGGACAAACTTTCCGGCGACTACCTAGTCTTGCAGTTTGAAATTATAATTGATGATTACCGCAAGATCAAACTGATTGCTTATGGACATAATGGAATCAATTTGATAAAAGCCCTTGAAACATCCATGAAAACTGAATAGCTCTTCAAAAAGCGGATTAATTAACGGAATATCGAAAATGAGCCTGATCGTACAGAAATTCGGAGGAACTTCGGTCGCGGATCTCGAGCGCATTCGCAATGTCGCCAAACGCGTTATCAAAACCTATGACCAGGGCAACGATGTGGTCGTTATTCTGTCGGCCATGGCCGGTATTACCGACAATTTACTCGGTATGGCCCAGGGCGTCTCGGAAACACCGGACAAACGGGAGCTCGATGTACTCCTGGCCACCGGAGAGCAAACCACCTCGGCCTTATTGGCCATGATATTGAAATCAATGGACTACCCCGCCCAGTCCTTGCTTGGACATCAGGCGGAAGTGGTTACGGATCATTGTTTCGGAAATGCCCGCATCGTTGATATCAGAACCGATCGGATCAATGAACTGATAGGAAATCGCAACATCGTCGTCATCGCCGGTTTCCAGGGGTGCGATCCACAGGGTAATATCACCACTCTTGGACGCGGTGGTTCCGATACTTCCGCCGTAGCCATTGCAGCAGCCCTCAAGGCGGATGTCTGCGAAATTTATACGGACGTGGACGGAATCTATACGGCTGATCCGAATATCTGCGATAAAGCCAGAAAACTGAACGCGATTTCATATGACGAAATGCTGAACATGGCCAGTCTCGGCGCGAAAGTACTGCAGATCCGTTCGGTCGGTTTCGCCAAAAAAT
Organism: Olavius sp. associated proteobacterium Delta 1; assembly: GCA_902749685.1. Taxonomy (GTDB): domain Bacteria; phylum Desulfobacterota; class Desulfobacteria; order Desulfobacterales; family JAFDCJ01; genus JAFDCJ01. The sequence goes on from CACVKW010001165.1 coordinate 31,530, forward strand.
ACAACATCCCCGTGCACGTTCGATCATCGTTCAGTGAGGAGGAGGGAACTATGGTTGTCAATGAAGATTCCGGCATGGAGCGACTGGTCGTCTCCGGTGTCACCCATGATAAAAACCAGGCCCGCATCACATTGAAAAAGGTTCCGGATCAGCCCGGCGTCGCAGCCAAAATTTTTACGCCCATAGCTGACAGCGGAACCGTGGTGGATATGATCATTCAAAACACCCGGGCCGGCGGACAAACCGATTTAACGTTTACCGTGCCCAGAGCCAGCTTTCAAACGGCTCTTGCAATCGAAAAGCGCATTGCCAAAGAAATCGGCGCCGAAGACGTGTTCGGCGATGAAAGTATCGCCAAGGTATCCGTAATCGGCGTTGGAATGAAAGATCACTCGGGGGTCGCCTCCAAGATGTTCGCCACCCTGGCCGCCGAAAACATTAACATCATATTGATCAGCACGTCGGAAATCAGGATTTCGTGCATCATCGAAGAAAAGTATACCGAACTGGCCGTAAGGGTGCTGCATACCGCCTTTGGGCTGGATACGGAATAAAAAAGATTGCGGATTGTGGATTTGGGATTGCGGATTTTTTAATGATGAAGAAATTCAGTCCCGATCAACTGATATTTGTCCTGGCCCTGGGTGTGGTGATTCTGGGGCTGACGATTTATCGTTTTTTCTATCTATTGTGAGAGACGACCCGCCGTCGTTGCGTTCGCAGCCCAACTAGGGCGCGGCATGCATGTGGCAGGGGGAAGCAAAGCGCATCGCGCCAAGCGTAAAAAGGTCCGTATATCGTGCTTCATTCGTTGACCTTCAACCCGATACCTTACACCTTAAACCCTAAACCCTTACTTTACACCTTAAACCCTATACCCCAATTTTACACCCGAAACCCATTCCGATATGCCGTGCGCCGTGCGCCGAATGCCTTGAGCCTTTACTGCTCTGCGTCGGACGCTTTGCGTTTCGTGCCGCCCTACCCCGGGTGGGCTGCAGCTCTGCTATCCGGCCCTTGAAGTTGGCTAATGGGAACCTGTTGCTGACCGGCCAGGTCCTTTTTTTCAGGTATGGCCGCTTGAGGCGGGCGGGAGCTGATTTCGTTTTTGGCCATATCGATCCAGCCCATGATGCGCTCAATCAGAGCTTCATGACGCGGATCTTTACGACCGAGATCTAAAAACCCTTCTTTATATTCCTTGATCTCATCAAGCAATTCCTGATCTTCTGTATTGCCCACCCGTCCGAAGCCGCGAATCAGTGCCGTCAGGTTCTGTACCAGATAGGTCATGTGTCCGGCGCTTTCCTTCATGCAATATACCTGCGAGCCGGGATTGCCGTAGACCTTCAGAGCACTTCGCAGAACCATGGCAGCAGTTTGGCCCCCCGCCAGCGCCAGGAAAATGTGGACCTCGCGTTCCAGGGCCAGCAGGAATCGAATCGGCAAAAGGTTTTCTTCCGTCTCATTCGCATCGAGGGCTTCAAGCAGTTTTTTGCGGATCATAATGATTTTATTTAAAAATTTGCGCTGTTCCCCATCGACCCGCCATGACGCATAGCCGGCAACTTTCCGGTCCAGTCCCACGATCACCAGAAGCACTTCTTCCGGGGTAATCTCAATGTCCATATTTATTTCTTTATTGTAAGTGCGCAGGAACTGGTTGGCCAGCATGATGGCATTTCGATCCGAAAAACTGATTGCGGAAGGGTTCATGATAAAATCCGACAACAGGAGTTTGATCGCCTTCAGGTGCTGTTGGGACTCTTTGACCAGCAGCTGGAGGGAATTTAAAAACGGCACTCGGTCCTTGTCTTCCTGTGTTTTTTTGAGAAATTCCCACAGTATCTGGAAGCTGTGTTTTTCAAAGCGCATGAAGTCAGGCACATTTTTGGCAAAGGCGGCGCGCTGGAAATTTCGACGTTTGTCAAAGCAGTTCTCAAACAGGGAAATAATTTGTTCGGCGTCCACCACCGTGATATCGAATCGCTCGGCCAGGACCTGATAATCTTCATACTCGATATTTTCATAGGGGTTGATGATGGATATGCTTCTTTTCCGATCCGTGCACCGCCCCTTGGAGACTTCGAGAACATCCAGCAGATTGATGTCGACTTCACCGATAACGGTTTCCTGTTCCCCGGACCAGAATTTGACCAAATCATCCTGCACAACCAGATCATCGAGCAGTTCGTCCGGCACCTGATCGATAGCCGTCTGCAGGGTAGCGAGCACGCTGTCCAGGATTTTCTGTCCCTTGGAATTTTTCTCCATGGTATTTAACAGGCGGGAGAGCAACTTGAACCGCTGCCCGAGAATTTTCAAATTAACCTGATTGTAATCCTGGGCAAAGACACTTTTCATCGCCAATTTGGCATGCTGCACGGATCCTTTGAAAGCGGCCTTGGCAAATTGGGCCACCCCGTGTTTGAGAACTGCAGGATCAGAATTTAAATTGGCCCGGCGGGCGGTGCTGTTGTCAAAGTTTTCAATCACGATCTCATCCGGTGCAGTTTCACCCTGGTTCATAAACATGGCCAGAGATTTATTGCTGTTGACCTCCAGCGGTGGTTTTATCAGCTTATCCCGCAGGCTTTTAACTTTAAAAAAGGTCTGATAAACACTGGAATATTGTTCTTCGGAATACTCATCATTATTGCCTGCATCCATGGGCGCTACTTTTCGAACCAGTCCCTGCATGGTCGATTCACTCAAATTGTTCAGTGCAGCCACCAGCGTCAGATTCGGATCGGGTTGATTAAATTCGTCAACAATCGGCGGCAAAGAGCATTCTTTGCCATTCTTTTCAAATGTAATCGGGGTCAGTGTTTCTGCCGCCTGGTTGTAGCACGAAAAGATCCGCATGGAGATTTGCATCATTTCCAGTGAGCGTTGAGACCGTCCGGGAATTTTCAGCGATACGTTGCTGATCGCCTGCTCTGCAAAGGCAGCAAAGGCTTTTTTGATCCGCCCCTCAAAATGCTTGAACCGAAGTCCCTGGCGTTTAATCAATTCTGAGACAACATTATAATCGACAACCTGTTCGCCAAATTGAATGATATAATCCAGTTTGGCGGAAAGATCGGTCAGGTGTGATCCGCGATAGTTAATGCGAACGGTTTTGTCGTGTCCCTGCATGCGATCGAGTTGATGCATGGTATTGATAAATTGAAGAAAGGTATCCTGTTTGGATTTCACGCCTTCCCAGTAGTGCGCATCCTGAAAGGAAGCGTTCAGAATATAGGCCAGTTCGACCATCAGGAGATGCCATCGATCCTGATTATCGGAATCTGTGGATAGGCTTCCAAGGAGCAGGTCCGATGACTGCTCAGCGGCCTCATCGATGCTGCCGATGCCTCCAAGTTGCTCAAGTAGTAATGTTGCATTATCGTTCATTCAGACCTCTTTCCGGGCAATGGGCAGGTATTCCCGTTATATTTTATTTACCATTGTGACTCCTAAAGCAGCCATATTACCATCTGAGTTATTATCGGCATTAATGTTTCGAAACTTAAGGAAATACATCGACTTTGTCATTTCTGATCATAATCGACATTGACATTCAGACCATCCTTCGATATTTGCAATTTTATTGTGCCCTTTCACTCTCAATTTATCGTTCCGGCAATTTGAGCTGTTAACCAGACCGATAAACTATTGACAGTCTCGAATTTGCCGCTTGCTAAAATCAAATAGCCATCACCCAATGTCTGGATTCAAGGAGCAGCAAATAAATGATCGCACGTGAGATTATGCAAACTATATTTCACACCCTTTCCCCCCACGACACCATCGCCGAAGCTGTCAAACATTTTCAGGAGGCGCTCGAGGATGAGCAAAAAAAAATATTCGGTCTGATGGTCACCGACGAAAGCGACCACCTGGTGGGTATGCTGTCCATGTATGATATTCTGCTGTTTATCCAACCCAAGCATGCGCACATCTGGGGGGAGATGGAAGATATCGATCCGGCGCAATTGTACGACGATCGGCTGGGTAAAGTAAAATCAATCCTGGTCGGCGACATCATGACGACTGAAGTGGTGACCATACCCCCGGATGCCCACCTGATGGTTATCGCCGATATCATGATCAAAAAACATATTCGACGCCTGCCGGTGGTAGATGGTCAGGAAATAGTCGGCATTGTCTTTGTTTCCGATGTCTTTCACCATTTGTTAAAAAAATTTTTAGTATAAGGCCGGTCGATATGGAATTGATGGGTCATTTAGTCAGCCAATTCAAAAAGCCAGCTTATTTCTTCCGGCAAAATGGTGAGGCGCAAAAGGCAGAGGGTTATGCAGGAGATCAATAGATGCCCCGGGTCGAGAAAAGAAGTGTTCTGAGCGGTATTGTAGTAAAGGAAGCCATGCGCCGGCAGGTCATCCGGCTGTCGCAAAGTGCACCCATCGACTACTGTATCAACCGCATGATTAAATACAAGATCAATTCGGTATTGCTTCTTGATGAAAAGCAGCGGCCGGCCGGGATGGCTTCTAAAACCGATGTTATGAGCGCTTTTTACGCCGGCCTGCCAATCGAGGCACCGGTTGAAAATATTATGGTCGGTCCACTGCTGTCTTGTTATCCGGACGATGAACTGGAGTCATCCCTGGACGCCATGCAGCAAAAGGGTGTCCATCGTCTATATGTACGCGGATCCGATTCCGATGAAGTTGTCGGTGTTCTGGCCTATCCGGATATCGTCGGATTGCTGTATCGCTACTGCCGGGCCTGCGACAGAGGTTTGCTGAAAGCTCGACGCCGTATGGGAGATGACCAATTCCAGCGATTAAAAATTAAAGATGTCATGACCGCTGAGGTGACCGCTTACCAGGAAAAGGACGGTCTGGCACGGGTCATTGAAGGGCTGACCGAGCATCGCATCGGTGCGGTTTTAATCGGAAATGAAGCGGGAAAAGCGGTGGGCGTAGTTTCCAAATCCGATCTGATCGTGGCTTACAAACACGGTGTGACGGTAGACGCCCGGGCGGCCGATGTCATGAGCAAGCCGGTCGTATCCAGCGATGCGGACACAGAACTGGCCGATGCCATCCAGCAGATGCTGCTGAAAGATGTGCAGCGACTTTTCGTTCACGGGCAAGATCCCGGCCAAATCGTCGGCATCCTGTCGCTTTCCGATGCCGCCCGCTTCCGCTCCGGCTCCTGCCGGGCCTGCACATCGAGCAGATTGATGAAGTAATAATCCTGGTCCGTATGCCACGCCGACAGTGGAGCTTGATCCACCCCGCAGGGGTGATAACGCTTACCTGCAGTGCTTAGGTTTCGGGGATCAGGTGTCAGCAATCGAATTCAATCCGCTGTGGGGGGAGTCGCTCTAGAAATGGACTTTCTCTCACCGGTATTGGCCCTCAATTGCAACTAAATCAGTGTTCTGGATTCCGGGACTCAATATTTACTGACACCTGAAACCTGACACCTGAACCCACTGGAAGAAAGCGAAGCGATCGCCCTGTATCACCAGCGCAGTAATACCGCGCCGGCAGTCAGACCGGCGCCAAAGGCATCGAAGAGAATTGTCTGGCCGTTTTGTATGCGACCGTTGCGCAGGGCTTCATCCAGCACGGTCGGAATGGTGGCGGCCGATGTATTGCCGAAGCGGTCGACGTTGATGAGGATACGATCCATCGGGAATTGGAGGCGTTCGGCCACGGCTTCAATAATGCGGATGTTGGCCTGGTGGGGAACAAACCAATCCAGATCACCGATCGTCATCTGATTCTTGGCAAGGGCCTGTTGTGCACATTCAACAAGGGTACGAACAGCAACTTTAAAAATCTCGCGGCCGTTCATCTGGATTTTGTGAAGATTCTGGTGATACCGTTCAGGGGTGACTTCTAGTTTGGACCCGCCGGCCGGGATGAGAAACAAACCATTCAAATCACCGTTGGACAGCAAATGGTTTGAAAGAAGGCGCCGCGCTGTCTGGGCCGGAACCTGCTCCAGAACGGCCGCCCCGGCTCCGTCCCCGAAAAGTATGCAGGATGAACGGTCCTGCCAGTTGACGAACTGGCTTAAGACTTCAGCCCCGACCACCAGGATTGTTTTGGCATGGCCGGAACGAATGAATTGTTCGGCCGTGACGATACCATAGATAAACCCCGAGCAGGCGGCGTTGATATCCATGGCCCAGGCCCGGTCGGCGCCGAGCTTCTGCTGCAGCCAACAGGCCGTCGATGGAATGATGGTGTCCGGGGTGCAGGTGGCGTAAATGATCTGGTCGATATCCGCTGCGGTTTTCCCTGCCATTGCCAGGGCTTGACGGGCAGCTTGCGTGCCCAGCGAAGAGTTAGTTTCCGCGCTGTTTTGCACATCGATAACTCTGCGCTCGCGAATGCCGGTGCGGTCCCTGATCCAGCGGTCATTGGTCTCAACCCCGAATTGCGAAATCTTACGGGCGATATCATCGTTGGTGAGGCGCTTTTCAGGATGGGCCGATCCGGTCCCTAACATTCTGGCGGCAAATTTCATCGGACTGCATTGCTCCTTAATAAATTGGTTGCCTGAAAATCAGGCATTCAGTAATCATAACAACTCTTTCACCACGAAGCAACTTGACCGTGTCAGTTGTTCGTTGGAGATATAACCTGGCTGGATCATTGCCTCTGATCTAAGATGGACTATTAGCGGCGCCAGTTTTTGCGCTTTTTCTTCCCCCTCAAAGGATCTTCGAATGATAACTTGAATGGCCATGGAACCCTCCTTTATTTACGGGCGGTTTTTATCTCTTCAGCTACTTTCACAGCAGCCTGCACGGGATCATCGGCATCCCGGATCGGCCTCCCGATCACCAGGTAATCCGATCCATTTGTGATGGCATGAACCGGCGTGGTGACCCGTGCTTGATCATCCTGCTCACCCAACGACCATTGCGGCCGAATCCCCGGCGTGACAGTGGCAAAGCCATTGCCGAAACGGCTTTTTATGACAGGCGCTTCCAGACCGGAACATACAATGCCGGCACACCCGGCAGCTTTGGCCATAGCGGCTTTTTTTACTACCAGCACAGACAAATCACGGCAATATTCAGACCGATATCCGGCAGCCTCAATATCTACAGCCGCCACGCTGGTCAGCACCGTCACTCCCAGAATATCCACTTTCCCACGGCTTCCGTCTACCGCAGCTTCAAGCATGTTTTGGCTTTCGCCGCAGTGCACGGTCGCAAATCTAACTCCCAGATCGGCAATGCCCTTCATCGCACGGCATACCGTGGCCGGAATATCATGCAGCTTCAGATCTAAAAACACTCCGGCCGCACCGGCTGCGTTTATGTATTCGACGATTTGGGGACCGGATCGGATAAACAGTTCAAGTCCCACCTTGAACAACCCCACATGATCCGCCAGCAACTCGACATAATGTTTGGCCTCACCGATTGACGGGAGATCCAGCGGAAAAATAATATAGTCCTTAGCTTGCCTCATAGTGTTCTTCCACCCACTTCAAATATTCCCCGCTTTTGACGCTTTGCACCCATTGCGGATTATCCAGATACCATTGAATCGTCTTTTTAAGTCCGGTCTCGAATGTTTCGAGGGCAGACCAGCCCAATTCATTTTCCAGTTTGCTGCAGTCAATGGCGTATCTTAAATCATGGCCGGGTCGGTCTTTGACGAAGCGAATCAAATCCCGGCGGGACGATTGATTCGCTCTGGGCAGCCTTTCATCCAGTATATCGCAAATCAGGTTGACCGTGTCGATGTTGGCCAGTTCACAACGTCCTCCGATATTGTAGGTTTCGCCGCGGGTGCCTTTTTGCATTATTCGCCACACCGCCCGGCAGTGGTCTTCGACGTATAACCAGTCCCGGACATTTTTGCCCGCGCCGTATACCGGCAAAGGTTTGTCCTCGATCGCATTTAATATCATCAAGGGAATTAATTTTTCCGGAAACTGGTAAGGGCCATAATTATTGGAGCAATTGGAAACGGTTACCGGCAGATCGTAAGTTTTACTGTAAGCTCGAACCAGATGATCGGATGCGGCCTTGGACGCCGAATACGGGCTGTTGGGTCTGTACGCGGTTTGCTCGGTGAAATAACCGTCAGGTCCTAAAGAACCAAATACCTCATCGGTGCTTATATGGTGAAATAGATTCAAGCGGTCCGAATTTCGGCGAGCGACCTCAAGCAGGTTGAATGTTCCTGAAATGTTGGTTTTGATGAACGCGTCCGGCGCAACAATGGATCGGTCGACATGGGATTCGGCGGCAAAATGGCAGACAGCATCGATCTCGTACCAATCAAATATGCGTGTCATGGCGTCCGAATCACAAATATCGGCCTTTAGGAAAATGTAGCGCTCCGGGGACAATTTCTCGAGATCGGTCAGATTTGCGGGATTGCCGGCATAGGTCAGATGGTCGACATTAATGATCCGTCCGTCAAAATCTGAATCAAGCAGTAAAAGACGAATAAAGCCGGTTCCGATAAACCCGCAACCGCCGGTCACCAGCATGTTTTTCATCAAGCCTCCTTGTCGGGTGTCAGATACCATCGGGTGCGTTGCACAAGATGACCTGGATTATGCCGCGATAAGCGGCAAAAGGCAAAAGTAAGCCAGTGTTTTATGCATTGAACTCGCACTCCCGCTGCGGCGGGATTTGTACGGCAACAATATACTGATAAAAATATGCTAAATTGAAAATTGTGGATGAATTGCCTGTATTATTTATTTTCTGAATTGTCTTTTACTTGTATCCCAAATCAACTGATCCATAAAGCCTTTTTTCAGAGCCCTTATGATATTTGAAATTTTAATATTTTTATAAGCATTGCGGAGTCAATTGGTTTAGAATTTTGATTGACCATTGCCTGCTGTACATAAGAAATCTATTGAAATAAACAATCATAATATGTATAAATAATAATTTTTAGCATTTATCGGTAATTCGAAATTCAATATCCCAAATTGAATCACACCAACAATCCATTACTTCGGCTGCACTCGTTTGGCGAAGTCCATGTCCAGACCAAAACTCGGTGACAAGGCTTTTCCATCGGCCAAAATTTTAGGATCTATATGCAAACCGTCCAGCACTACCATGTTGCTTCCGGCAGTTTTTATGTCAGCCGACAAAAGCCTCTGTTTCTCGATGCCTATCTGGGAACCTGTGTCGGGGTTGCCCTGTTCGATGAAGAATCGGGGGTGGGCGGGTTGATCCATTTGCTGCTGCCGGAACCGATATCCCTGGCGGGTTCCTTCCAGCCGGAAAAGTATGCTTCAACGGGTTTTCCCCTATTTCTACGAGCCCTGTATGATGAAGGTGCGTCAAAAAATAATTTAAAAGCCGTCATTGCCGGCGGGGCTCTTGTGGGGCCGATTGAAAGTGCCGATTTAGAGTTGGACATCGGCGGTCGGACTGTTGAAACGGTCATGAGCTACCTCAAAGAAGAAAAAATTCTGATCGAGCAATCGGAAACCGGCGGATTCTTTACGGCCTGTTTGACCCTGAACCTGGCGAACGGGCGATGCAGTATCGAGCCGGCCGGCAGTGACAGACTGACACCGGACATAGAGGCGCAAGTGCCCACGGTCGAAGAAATAGAACAGTCCATGGTGGCCATTCAACCGATTCCACAGGTGGCACTCAAGATTTTGAGACTGGTAGATGAAAAAGAATATGATATCCAAGCACTGACCGCAGAGATACGCAAAGATCAGGTCATTAGTGCCAAAACCTTGAAGCTTTGCAACAGTGTCATGTTTGCCGGCACCAGTAAAATTGAGTCGCTGGATCATGCCCTGATCTATATCGGATTACAAATGCTTGTGAAACTGGTTATCTCGGCCTCGGTCGATAATTATTTCAGCCATACAAGTTCGGGATATTCATTGTGCAAAGGAGGACTTTTCCATCATGCTATCGGTACGGCTATCATTTCCGAAAAACTGGCCGATTTGACCGGGCGGGTGAAACCGGGACTGGCCTATACCGCAGGGCTGCTGCATGACATCGGCAAAGTCGTGCTCGATCAATACGTGACCTCGGCCTATCCGCTGTTTTACCGTAAGCTGAATGATGCCGGCCGTAGTTTTTCAGAGACCGAAAAAGCCATTCTCGGAATCGATCATACCGAAATCGGCAGCGACCTGGCCCGCAAATGGTCCTTCCCCGAGTCCTTGATCGACGTCATCCGTCATCATCACCGGCCTGAAGACGCGACCCGGCACCTTGAACTGGTGCATACGGTTTATCTGGCGGATTTGCTTATGTCCAGATTCAATACCGGATTAGAGTTGGAACGGCTTGGCACCGAATCCCTTTCAGCAAGACTGAATGCCATTGGATTATCGGTGGAGAGATTCCCCGATATTGTCGATCTCATCCCGGTTGGAGTATTCGAATCATCACCGGAACTCGCGCTGGGGCAAAAATGAAATTATCAAACAACCAGCAAACGCTGTTACGAATGCTGCCCGGAGTGGATCTGTTGCTGGAGCAATCTAAAAAAGATACCTTTTTCGAAGGCATTCCGAATGCAGTGGTGGTCAACTCCATCCGTCAGACCCTGGATTCTCGGCGCAACCGAATTCTGGCGGCCGACCCAAGCATTGACGAGCAAAACCTGTCCGATTCCCGCATTATGGAATTGGTCAAAGAATCCGCTGCAGAATCAATGACGCCTAATTTGAAATCCTTGATCAATGCCACCGGCGTAGTGGTGCACACCAATCTGGGCCGTTCGCTGGTGCCGGCCGAAGTAATTCAGAACCTGGCGCACATCGCCGGGCGATATTCCAATCTGGAGTATGACCTTGGGGCCGGTAAACGGGGCTCCCGCTATGGCAGCGTTGAGGATATTCTGTGCGAAATCAGCGGTGCTGCGGCTGGTATGGTGGTCAACAACAATGCCGCGGCCGTACTGCTCTGCCTGGAAACCCTCGCCCGGGGAAAAGAGGTCATCGTCTCGCGCGGTGAGCTGGTGGAAATCGGTGGTTCGTTCAGAGTCCCGGATGTGATGGCCAAAAGCGGGGGCATTCTGAAAGAAGTCGGTACCACCAACCGCACCCACATGCAGGACTACGAAAATGCACTTGCTGAAAATACGGCCCTGATGTTAAAGGTGCATCGCAGCAATTACAGTGTCATCGGGTTTACGGCTGAAGTTTCGTTAAAAGAGTTGGTTGAGCTGGGCACAAAACACGGCCTGCCGGTCATGGAAGATCTCGGCAGCGGCACGTTTATCGATTTTTCAAAATACGGTTTGATCAAAGAACCAACCGTACAGGAATCGGTTGCCGCCGGTGTGGATGTGGTGACGTTCAGCGGCGACAAGCTTCTCGGCGGCCCCCAGGCGGGCATTATTGTGGGTAAAAAACAGATCCTGGATCGTATTAAGCAAAACCCACTGGCCAGGGCGCTGCGCATCGATAAAATGACCCTGGCCGCCCTCGAGGCCACGTTACGTCTTTACCGTGATGAGGATCATGCCGTTCGGCGGATACCGACCCTGCAAATGTTAACGATGAATTTAAACGAACTGGCAAATAGAGCAACCAGGCTTGCTGATGATCTCAACGCAATCAGCGGGTCGCGGCTTGAAATCAACCAGGTGGAACTTTCCTCCAAAGCCGGTGGCGGGGCCCTGCCGCTTTTGGAACTGCCAAGCAAATGTCTGAGAATAAAGATTCAAGGGTTGTCTGCCAATAAACTGGAACAAAATATGCGTCAGAATACGCCACCGATAATCGGACGTATCGAAAACGATGCTTATGTAATTGATCCCAGAACGCTGCTGGATGATGATCTGCCGATCATTCGAGCGGCATTCGAAAAATTGCTGAATTGAGTATCAATATGACCGCTGGAAATAAAGCCCTGTTTCACAGCCGCGGATCTGCGCGGCACTTTTTATTTTCGAAAACGGATACCGGGCGCCTGAAGGACGTCAGCCGCAAAAAGGTTGCTGAGGCCCATCAAGCGCTGCAGGCGGCTTATCCGGATATGCTTTCCGATCAAGAATTTATGGATCATGCCCTGCTGGCTTTGGAGTCTGACACCCTGTTTTCAGCGGTGGTCATTCGACTGGATCAGAACGGGCAGGAGCAAGAGGCCCCTGTCGTTCCCGCTGAAGGCGACGGACTGCTCGCAGTGGCCGCGATACTGGATGACGTGTGCCGCGAACAGAAAAGTATGTGGGGCGCTCTTGACTCTGGATTGCTGGCCGGCTTTTTCCCTGATAAAAACGGGCCGCAAACCATCGAATTGACCCGTCGGATTCAAAAAAGCCTTAAAGCGAAAACTCAAAAAACGATTACCGTGGGAATTGCTGCATTCCCAACCATCACGTATCAAAAAGTAGAGATTCTGGAAAATGCCGCTAAGGCCCTTGACCATGCGACCTTTTTTGGTCCCGGCAGCGCGGTTATTTTCGATGGCGTCAGTTTGAATATTAGTAGCGACAAATTATACGAAAAAGGAGAAATTCAGGGTGCCATTGAAGAGTTGAAAATGGCTCTCAAACTGGATTCTTCAAATGTGAACCTGCACAACAGCCTCGGAGTCTGCTTCGGTCTTCAGGGCAACTATGAACCGGCCATAGAGGCGTTTAAAAAGGCCATTTCGATTGAGCCCGGGGAGTATATGGCACTCTACAACCTTGGGTTGGTTTACATGTTAACGGATAAACGCGACCAGGCTCTGGAATTATTTCTTAAAGCCGATAAAATCAATGGCGATGCCTATGAAGTGACCTTTCAGACCGGCAAGCTCTACCTGGATTTAGGTGACGCGGAAAAAGCCCGGACATATCTCGAGCGCGCTGCAGACCTCGAGCCGGAATCCGGTGCGGTGTATCGTTACCTGGGTGACTGCCATGCTGCCGGCAACATGCCACAGGAAGCCATCACGGATTATCGCAAGGCCATCAGGTTAAATCCACAGGATGCGGCTTCCATGTCGGCCCTGGGATGTTTATTTGAGGCCCAGGGCGAAAATCCCGAAATCACCTTGATGTTTTGCCGCGAAAGTGTCGGACTCGCCCCTGACAACGCGCTTTTTCGTTACCGGCTCGGCCAGCTGTATTCCAATCAAAATCGTCTGGACGAAGCCTTAAGTGAGTTTCGACAAGCCCAGAAACTCGGCTATGATGCGACGGATGACATCAAAGAGGTCGAGGTCCGACTCGGTAAAAAAGCTTCCTGACTGCTCTGCGTCCCAGGTAAATATGGCTCAGGAGATAAAAAGAAGCCCTTAGAGTAAAGAAATGCCTGATCATGAAAAATATCATCCTTAATATTTTGCAAGACAGCATCGAAGCCAAGCGGCACTGCATCGAAAATAACATCGACCATATCATCAAGGCAGCGGATATGCTGGCGGCGTGTTTAACCCGGGGCAACAAAGTACTCATTTTCGGCAACGGTGGCAGCGCGGCCGATGCCCAGCACCTGGCGGCCGAATTTGCCAACCGGTTTCAAATAGAGCGCCCTCCCCTGGCCGCCGTTGCCCTGACCACGGACACATCCCTTCTCACCAGCATCGGCAACGATTATCATTTTGATGTTATTTTTTCCAAACAGGTAGAAGCTCTCGGCCGACAGGGCGACATAGCCTGGGGTATCAGCACCAGCGGCAACTCCGCCAATGTCATCCAGGCGATGAAAGCCGCCCAGAAAATAGGTATGTCAACCATCGGCATGACCGGCCGGGCTGGAGAACTGGCCGGTTGCGTTGATCTGGTTTTTGCGGTAGCCTCGGATACCACCGCCCGAATTCAGGAAAGCCACATCACTGTCGGGCATATTCTGTGCGATCTGGTGGATCGGATTTTGTACCCCAATGAATTTAGGGATTGAGGGTAAACGTCTATGGTTTGGGGATTGAAGATTTCGGAGAATTGAATCGGCTGAATTCCATTGCGCCCTAAATTCATATTTTTATATTTATCGGAACAATTATGCCTGACAGATTCAACCCGATTGACTTGAGCGGCGTCGCCACCTACAGCCTGACTGAGCGGGAAAGCATGGTGAGTACCGACGATTTTGCCAAACCCTGGCGCAAGGGATCTTCTTACGGGGAGTTTCTGGCCAACCTGCCCGACATCCTGGCCGGCAAGCAGCTAAAACGTGTCATATCCGCCATTGTTAGGGCCTGCCAGGCTGAACGGACCGTGATTTTCGGCATGGGTGCCCACGTGATCAAAGTGGGGCTCAATCCGATAGTCATCGACCTGATGGAGCGCGGCGTCATCACCAGCGTGGCGATGAACGGTGCCGGCATCATCCATGATCTGGAGCTCGCCATGGTCGGACAAACCTCCGAAGACGTCGCCACGGCCCTGGATGACGGGTCTTTTGGCATGGCCCGCGAAACCTGCGAATTTTTAGCAGATGCCCTCAATGCAACCGGAAAAAAAGCCATGGGTCTTGGCCGGGCCGTCGGCCGGGTCATACTCGAAAAAAAGCTGCCGCTGATGGAAAAAAGTATACTTGCAGCAGGCGCCCGGCTGGGAATTCCGGTAACCGTCCACGTTGCCATTGGAACCGATATTATTCACATGCACCCCGGATTTGATCCCGCCAAGGCCGGCGCCGCCACCCACCAGGACTTTCGATTGTTTGCCGACATCGTCTCCACCCTTGAGCAGGGAGTTTATTTAAATGTAGGATCCGCCGTTATTTTACCGGAAATCTTTCTAAAAGCAACCACCCTGGTGCGAAATCTGGGGCACACCCTGGCAGATTTTACCACAGTCAATCTGGATTTCATCAAACACTATCGCCCCCTGACCAATGTTATCAGCCGCCCCACCGCCAAAGGCGGCCAGGGCATCAATCTCGTCGGCCACCACGAAATCCTGCTGCCCCTGATCGCCGCCGGTGTGATCGAAGAGATCGGGTAGACTTCGAGGAGAGAATCTATCGCGGCGCAGACGGCGCCCTTCAATTTTTTATAATAGACAAATCACCTTAATTTTAGGCATTTTAGACATTTTAGGCATTTGTCCCTTCGGTTGATGCGCCCTCTTCTACTCTCAAAGGAGCCGGTTCTAAAGCATGCTACCTTGAATATGGTTTGCCGATGATTATTATTTTGGTTTGAATTTAATTAGGAGATTTATCAATGCCGATTTATGAGTATCACTGTCAAAAATGCGGTGAGGATTTTGAGTATCTGGTCTTCGGATCCGACAAACCGGAATGCAGCGCCTGTCAAAGCAAAAAAGTGACCAAACTCATGTCACCCTGCGGCTTTGTCAGCAAAGGCGCCGGCGGCCAGACCGTGAGTGCTTCAGCCGGCTCAGGCTGCACGGGTTGCGCTGCAGGCAGCTGTACAGGATGCGGCCACTCGTGAAGCCGACGATAAATATTGGGACCCGGGCCAGTAAGCTGGCCTTGTGGCAGGCCAACTGGGTCAAATCAGCCCTGAACGAAAACGATTCTGCCCAAAATCTAGCGCTGGTTACAATTAAAACCAAAGGCGACAAAATTCTGGATGTGCCGCTTGCCAAGGTTGGCGGCAAAGGGCTTTTTGTTAAAGAAATCGAGCAGGCTCTGCTGGATCACCGGATCGATATCGCGGTCCACAGTATGAAGGATATGCCGTCTGAAATTCCGGACGGCCTTTGTATTGGCGCCGTTCCGCAGCGGGAAGTGGCCGCCGATGTTCTGATCTCGCGGGCCGGCCAGCGCTTTGGCGAATTGCGCCGGGGAGCTGTCATCGGCACCAGCAGTCTGCGCCGGGCGTCCCAGCTGCGCCATGCAAGGCCGGACATCGAAATCGTACCGTTGCGGGGAAATCTGGATACGCGCCTCAAGAAGCTACAAACTGAAAATCTGGATGCCATTGTACTGGCCGCCGCCGGTGTCAAACGCCTTGAACTCGAGCACCGCATCACCGAATACCTGGCTTCCGAAATCATGCTGCCGGCGGTGGGTCAGGGCGCCCTGTGCATTGAAATACGGCAACATGATCCGATCATCGAACCCCTGGTGAAAGCCTTGGATGACACGCGGTCCCGGGCCGTCGTCTTAGGTGAACGGGCCTTTTTGAACCGCCTGGGAGGCAGCTGTCAGGTGCCCATTGCCGCTCATGGTGAAATAAAAGACAATAGGTTTCATCTGACCGGTTTAGTGGCCGATATCCATGGTTCCCCCATCTACAAATCGGTTTTGTCGGGCGCCGTGGATTCGTCAGAATCAATTGGAATCAGCCTTGCCGAAGCGCTTCTTTCCCGCGGGGCAGACAAGATATTGCAGCAATTACAATCGATGGAATCTGTCAATGAGGAAAGCTAAAGTTTATCTGGTCGGCGCCGGTCCCGGCGATCCGGGATTAATTACGGTAAAAGGCAAAGAATGTATCGAAACGGCCGAGGTCGTAATTTATGACTATCTTGCTGCACCGGCTCTATTAAATTACGCACCCCAAGATGCCGATATTATCTATGTCGGCAAAAAAGGCGGTCATCACACCTTATCCCAGGATGAAATTAATGCGCTGATTGTGGAAAAAGCCAAGGCCGGTTTCAGGGTTTGCCGGCTCAAAGGCGGTGATCCGTTTATCTTTGGCCGCGGTGGTGAAGAAGCTGAAGTATTGGTGGCCAAAGACATCCCTTTTGAGGTGGTGCCCGGGGTGACCTCGGCAGTCGCGGCCGCTGCCTACGCCGGAATTCCACTGACCCACCGCAAACTGACAGCCACCCTCGCCTTCGTCACCGGTCATGAAGATCCCCACAAAGAATCATCAAGCATCGATTGGGAATCTTTAGGCCGCGGAATCGGAACCCTGGTTTTCTTTATGGGGGTAAAAAATTTACCCGACATCACGCAGAAGTTGATCGCCCACGGCAAATCGCCGGATACCCCGGTAGCTCTGATTCGCTGGGGAACTACGCCCGGCCAACAGACCGTCACCGGCACCCTGGACGACATTGCCGAGCGGGTCAAAAAGGCCGGTCTCAAAGCACCGGCGATTATTGTTGTGGGGGATGTTGTCCAACTGAGAGAAAACCTGAAGTGGTTCGAGACGCGTCCCCTGCTGGGCAAACGGATTGTCGTTACCCGGGCACGCGAACAGGCCAGCGATCTGGTCAAGCAATTGGCTGATCTGGGAGCCGAGTGCCTGGAGTATCCGACCATCAAAGTCATACCCGCCGCTGACACCGATCCCCTCACTGATGCAATAGGCAGCCTTTGCACTTATGACTGGATCGTTTTCACCAGCGTCAACGGCGTTAAATTTTTCTTTGAGCGTCTCTTTGCGTTGGGCCTGGATGTACGCGCCTTGAATCATCTGCATACCGCCGCCATCGGTCCGGTCACGTCGCAACGGTTGCGAACGTTCGGACTGAATAGTGACATCCTTCCCAAAAACTACCGGGCCGAAGCCGTAGTTGAAGCTTTCCGCAAAGAGGATTTGAAAGGTAAAAAAGTCCTGCTGCCCCGTGCCGCTGAAGCTCGGCCGGTGTTGCCGGTTGAACTGCGCAAAATGGGAGCCGAAGTCGATGAAGTAACCGCCTACCTGACTGAAAATGTTTCAGACAACGCCGATCTGCTCATCGACCAACTCACCAACAAGCGCATTGATCTGATTACCTTCACCAGCTCCTCTACCGTCAAAAATTTCAAAGCCCTGCTGCCGTCGGAAAGTATCAAGGATCTCCTTGACGGTGTTGCCATCGCCAGCATCGGGCCGATCACAACCGACACTGCCAAAGAATTAGGCTTTGAGGTTCATATTACGGCCCACACCTATACCATAGCCGGGTTGTGCGATGCGATTTTGAAACACTATACAAAGTAGTGAATTTTGACCCATCGGCCAGGCTGTGATTGCACCCCGGGCAGGTGGTGTTCGCCGTAAAATAACCACTGGAATAATGGA
The DNA here is from genome assembly GCA_902749685.1 of Olavius sp. associated proteobacterium Delta 1. GTDB lineage: Bacteria > Desulfobacterota > Desulfobacteria > Desulfobacterales > JAFDCJ01 > JAFDCJ01. The sequence continues at coordinate 49,387 of CACVKW010001165.1, forward strand.
AATAGATCCCAATGCACCCGCCTCAATATTTTACCCCGTGAAATTTTTTTCATATTTCCGCGGGGCACCATTCAATTATTGCAATATCCCATGGCATTGTATTACAGCAATGCCGCCTATTGCTTTTTTTACCGATTTTGATATACCGTAATTACGTTGCCCTGAAAAATACCGGATATGACATCAGGATAAGTTGATGAATGAATTTCTCAAAACATTGCCGAACCTGGTTGATGAGATTAAAGCTGTTCAAGATATAATTATCACCAACATCGTTTTAATCGGCCAGACACCGGCCCCCACATTCAAAGAAAAAAGGCGCAGCACGGTCTTCATGGAAAGGCTGGCCGAATTTGGGGTCGATGAAGTAACCACCGACGGTTATCGCAACCCGATTGGTATCATTCGGGGAACTGCCCCTGATAAACCACCGATATTTGTTTTAGCCCACCTGGACACCTTTTTTGAACGCGACATTGTTCACAACTACACCGTCAGAAAAAATCAGATCACCGGCCCCGGCATACTGGACAACTCGCTTGGTGTGGGCGTCATGGTATCCCTTCCAATTCTTTTTGAAAAACTGAACTTGAGATTTGAATCGGATATTGTTCTGGCCGGCACCATCCAGTCCATCGGCAAAGGAAATCTGCGAGGGGTCCGGCATCTGTTAAAAACCTGGCCGACCCCGATCAGAGCCGGTGTCTGTTTGGAGGGCGTGGAGCTGGGTCGGCTCAACTACTTTTCGGATGGGATGATCAGGGGGGAGATTCAGTGCAACATCTCCGAAATAAAGGGGACTTTTTATAAATTTACCCCCAATGCCATTTTGATATTAAATGAAGTTATCAATGAAATCATGAATCTGCGTCTCTCCCAGAGACCGCGGTCACGGATTGTCATCGGCAAAATTGCCGGCGGTGCCAACCATGGCAAAATAGCTTATAAAGCTAACCTGGGATTTGAAATTCGCAGCGATTCTTACAAAATGGTCAAATCGATTTACCATAATATCAGGGACATTGTCGAGGGAATCAGTCACGAAAATGAAGTTGAACTGAGTATTAAAACCATCAGTAATCTAAAGGCTAACAGGTTAAAATTCAACCATCCCCTGGTCAAAAATTCCGCCGCCGTTCTGGAAACCCTGGGTATCAAACCGATCAGCAAGTCAACGGAATCAGCGCTATCCATTTTTCTCTCACGCAAGATACCATCCGTCACCCTGGGCATCACCCATGGTGAGAACTATTACACGGAAAAAGCCACCATGGACATCGTACCGATGTTCAAGGGCATCGCCCAGGTCATCGGTGTGCTAAAGGCGATAGATAGTGGGGTTTGTGATGACGCATAACTGGCTCGAAAAAAATACATTTCATTATTCGGAGTTCATCGACCTTTATCGCCTGGTCGAAGAAAAGCAGAAAAAAGACCTTAAAATATCACTGTGCCTGCCGACCCTGAACGAAGAAAAAACCATCGCCAAAGAAATCATCATCCTGAAGTCCGAGCTCATGACGCGCTATCCGCTGGTGGACGAGCTGATCGTCATCGATTCGGGCTCAACCGACAATACCCTGGATATTGCCGGCTCTTTCGGGGCTGATGTATATATTGCCAATGAAATCCTTCCCGATCTTGACCAATTTAAAGGCAAGGGCGAAAACCTGTGGAAAGCGCTTTACATCGCCAAAGGCGACATTATTGTCTACATTGATGCCGACATTAAAAATATTCACCATCGCTTTGCCTATGGCCTGATCGGCCCGCTGCTGTTAAATGACCAGATAAAATACACCAAAGCGTTCTACGACCGACCGATTTCGATCGGCAAAAATAAAATCAGACCCACCGGTGGCGGGCGGGTGACAGAGCTGGTTATCCGGCCGCTGTTCTCCCTATTTTTCCCGGAGCTCACCCAGATTATCCAACCCCTGTCGGGTGAATACGCCGGGTATCGGGAAATTTTTGAAAAAATCCCCTTCCCGATTGGATACGGGGTGGAAACCAGCATGATACTTGATATTTACGATAAGTGGGGCCTGGATGTAATTGCTCAGGTGGACCTTGATCGTCGAATCCATCGCAATCAGGATACCAAAGCGCTGGGCCGGATGGCATTTGCCATTCTCAAAACCTTTATCACTCGTCAAAAAAGATCAGGCCTGATTGATTTGAAGCAAGATCTATTTGATGAAATAATCCAGTATAACCTGGTCGACAATGAATATCAGCCCGAAGCAATGCAAATAAAAGGGCTTGAACGACCGCCGATGATTACGATACCCGAGTATTGCGAAAAATTTGCTGTCTCGAATTAATCCGCCCTTAAAAATAGCACATGCGGGCTTTAAATTGTTAATTGATAACGGAAGGGATTTACTGTATTGAAGCGGCGGCGGCTGAATTAAATTATGCTGCCCATATTTTTCTTTTAAATCAAACAATGTAACTAGTCTGCGATAAATCGAATTATCTTCATGAACGATTCAACCAGTCAACTTAATAAACCAGTTAGCTAAATATGAAACTGATAGACCCGTGTAACCGACATCTGAATTATTTGCGCATCTCCATTACTGACCGTTGCAACCTGAAATGCCTTTATTGCGTTCCGCGGGACCAAATTGCCAGGCTTTCACACAAGGATATTCTAACCTACGAGGAAATTCTGCGGCTGGTAAAGATCGGCGTAAAACTGGGAATCACCAAATTGCGGGTTACCGGCGGCGAACCGCTGGTGAGGAAAGGCGTCTACGGATTTCTGAGCGAATTGAGCCGCATCGATGGGCTGGCCGATCTTTCCCTTACCACCAATGGCGTTTCCTTGAAAGACAACCTGACCCGGATTAAATCCGCCGGCATCAAGCGCATCAATATCAGCCTGGATACGCTCAAGCGGAATAAATTTCATAAAATTACCGGACTCGATCTTTTCGACCAGGTCTGGCGGGGCATCGAAATGGCCCGGGATATGGGATTTCACCCGATTAAGTTAAATATCGTGGCCTTAAACGGAATCAATGACGACGAATTAAAAGACATGGCGCGACTATCATTTGATAATCCGTTTTACATTCGATTTATTGAATACATGCCGATCGGAGATTCTCAAATGGGCAACGGTCCGCTGCTGCTGGCACCTGAAATAAAAAAGCGCATCAGTGAACTGGGCCAGCTCATACCGGTTCGTAATTCGATCAATGACGGTCCGGCCCAAAGATATCGCTTTGCGGGCGCCAGGGGCGAAGTCGGATTCATCCACGCTCTGAGTCACCACTTTTGTGACAGATGCAATCGCCTGCGGTTAACGGCGAGCGGTAAGCTCAGGCCGTGCCTGCTGTCCGACCACCATGAAGATATCAAAGGCCCCTTGAGAGAAGGCCGCACTGACGACGAATTGGCGGAAATCTTCTTTAAAGCGGTGCGCCACAAGCCATCCGACCACAATTTGGCGGCCGGCAACCCATTGCGAGTCTGTGGCCAGATGCACGCCATCGGGGGATAGGCCAGGAAGCTGGACCGGAAGCCCAGGTTTTCAATGATATAAAAAAAGCCTGAGCCGCAGCAGTGGGAGGCTACATTTACTCACACAACAGGCGTAATACGGCTCAGGCCTACAGAAGAATGCCTACAAATGCGTCACCACAATCATAAATTCAGGCTCAGGTAGCATAGGCATTATTTATTTTGCCCTTTAGCAGTCTGTAAATAACAAATCAAGGCTTTTTTTTGTTAATTTCATTTTTTTTATAAAATGGAGGAATTTATGGAAATAAAAGTCGTCAAAATTGAAAACCCGGACAGTATGAACATGATCCTCGGTCAGTCTCATTTCATCAAAACCGTCGAAGATGTCTATGAAGCAATGGTATCCACTGTTCCGATGGCCAAGTTCGGCCTGGCCTTCTGCGAAGCCTCCGATGTCTGCCTGGTCAGACACACCGGCACCGACAACGAAATGCTTGAGCTGGCCCAAAAAAATGCCGTTGCCCTATCAGCCGGCCACAGCTTTATCGTCTTCATGAAAGACATGTTTCCGGTCAATGTCTTGAACGCGATCAAAAACGTACCGGAAGTATGTCGAATTTTCTGCGCCACCGCTAACCCTGTCGAAGTCATCATAGCAGAAACGGAACAGGGGCGCGGCATTCTCGGGGTTATCGACGGCTTTTCTACCAAGGGGATTGAAACAGAGGAAGACATCAATGCCCGCAGAAATTTATTGCGACAAATTGGATATAAACAGTGAGTGAGGAGTAACAAAACATGGCTGCAGAAACTGATCACCGAATCGATATCCGAATCAAGCACAAAGCCGAAATCCAGTTTGAAAACTATTTCTCCGGAACCAACTACAAAGCCAGGATGTATAACTGCAGCCCGGGCGGAATGTATTTTGAGTCCGACTATGCGCCGCTGCCCGGCACAGAGATTTATATAGGGGTAAAAAATTCACCCTATGATGCGGCGGCCGACGTTTACCACGCCCAGATCAGATGGCGCAAGCAATTGCTGCCGGGAGCATCCTCCTACCAGTACGGCGTTGGCGTTAAATACTGTCTACCGGGCTGCCGGTGATCTGGATTCTGTCATCTGGGTTTTGCCATCGCCGAGTTCATCCGGTCCAGCGCTTTCTCCAGCAGGCTTCTGGGACACCCGAAATTAAGCCGCACAAAACCGGGCGCGTCGAATTCAATTCCATCTTGTAATCCGACACCGGCATCTTCGAAAAAGGCAGCAGGGCGGTTGACGCCGGAAGCCCGCATATCAATCCAGGCCAGATAGGTAGCTTCCACCGGAGCCATTGAAATCCCGGGCATCTGATGGATTGCCTGTTCAACAGTGGCAAGGTTGCCGCGCAGGTAATCAAGCAAGGCCGCATGCCATTGGGCGCATTCGCCAAAAGCAGCCCGGGCAGCCGTATAACCGGCGGCATTCACCCGGGGAACAATGCCTGCCATGACTTTTTTGAAACTTTGACGGAGTTTCTTTGCGGGGATTATGGCAAAGGCACAGCTTAATCCCGGCAGGTTGAAGGTTTTACTGGGGGACATGAGGGTAATCGTGCGGGCGGCCACATTCGGATTCAACGTCGCAATCGGTATATGGATTTTTTGCCGGTCAAGAATCAAATCGCAGTGAATTTCATCGGAACATATCACAATATCATATTTTTGACAGATTTCAGCCAGAGTAGTCAGCTCCTCAGCGCTAAAAACTCGTCCAACAGGATTATGGGGACTGCAGAGCAGAAAGAGTTTGGTCTCGGCCGTAATCGATTGTTCCAGCCGGTCAAAGTCGAACTGCCATTGATTGTCATCCTCATGCAAGTCGACCTTGATAATGTTGCGCCGGGAGAATCCCGGAGCGCTTAAAAACGGCGGGTAGATCGGCACGGCCGTCATGACATCATCGCCGTCTTCACCCACCGCCCGGCAGGCCACATTGAGGCCGGTAACCAGCCCCGGCAGCCACACCAGCCATTCGGGTTTCACTTTCCAGGCGTATTTGGTTTGGAGCATCGCCATGACCGTTTCATTTAAATCATCCGGGGTGACGGTATAGCCAAACACGCCGTTTTCGATCCGCAGCTGCAGCGCCCGGATGACCGCCGGCGGCGACCGAAAATCCATATCAGCCACCCAAAGCGGTACTATATCTTGCTCCCTATATTTTTCCCATTTCAAACTGGCCGTTCCGCGCCGCTCCAGCACAGTATCAAAATCAAATAGATCTTTTTTTTCCATGGTCATCTTTTAATCGAATATGGGTTACCCTAATCCGGACAAGCCGGAATTGAAAGTTGAATATTCAATCATTTTAAAATAGCCAATCCAAAAAAGCTCAGATATCATAGGAACGACATTAATTGCAAAGGTGTTTTAAATTTTTATTTGAATTCAAAGTTTTTGTCGACAAAATCCGGATCATCGGAATGGGCGCGGCCGATAAATACAACAGCATGGTGACCGCGCTGGCGCATACTGCCGATATCGGCAATGCCCATGGGAAAAATAATAATAAACCGTCGGTTTTGACGGATTGACGCTCACCATATCATTATGCCACTTCTTGAATTTATCCTGCACCCTGCGGGTGACGGAGGTAACCGGAATTGAAGTCAGCGGATAGATCCCGACAACGCGCATGGCAGTTGAGTATTCACTCGGCGCGGTTACCGCCGCCTGCAGGGTTTGATAAAAGTTTGGCTGGCGTTGATCGTGGACTAACAGCTTGTCAGAATATAAGATCGCCCGGTATATAAGTATGTTGCGATCAGCCGGCTCGTCCAGCCGGTGGATCAGATTTTTCAGATAATCAGCGGGAATGTTTTGAATTTCTTTGCGGCGAGCCGCCAGATCCAGCTTTTGCATCCAGCGAACCCACTGCTTGCGGCGGGCTTCATTGTTCAGATCAGGTTTCAAACCGGCTAAAAATCGATTGAGGTGAATCAACCGTAATTTAGGCAACATAACGAAAAGGTTATTTTTTCGTTTTTATCAACTCATGATAGGCCTCGGTCAAACTGACGAACTTGTCGTGATCGCCGCCCTTATCCGGGTGCAATTCCAGGGCCTTGCGCCGATATAGCCGGACAAGGTCCTGACGACTCATTTTTTTTAAGTTCGATCTGGATATTCCCAGGATGGTACGGGCTTCCTTCAAACTGGCCGCTGCACTTTTCCAGGGTGGTCGATATTCGCGGTGGCTGTTGATAAACTGCCGCAAATAGTCTTCTATAAAGGACCCGGGAGCATAGTCATAGTCAAAATGCATCAGCACATATCTGACCAGAAAGTCATGCAGGCGATCCGTGGCTTTCATGCCCGCCCAAAACAAGGGGTCCAGGTTTAAGCGGCAAACCTGCTCGACAAAATGCTCATCAATTTTAGCCTGGCTCAGCATTTGCGGATTGCTCTTGGCAAACGATTCGTAAAAATATTGTTGCAGATCAAAAATAGTGTAGGTGTAGGTTTTGTATTCGCGGGGACTCAGCGCAGCTTCCATGTCCATGAACCCGTGCTCGATTTCGTCCCTTGATTTATTGTGCAGTCGGCGAAACAATATTGGCGGTACGCGCCCGATATTTCGTTGATCCGTTTGGCCGAATTTCAAATAATGCGCTCGGCGCTTGTCGAAAATGTGAAGCGGTGTATGAATTTTAACTTCAGGCGCTTTTTTTTGGCGGCTTGCCCGATGTCGATCTTCCCGGCGGCGAAACGGCTCCAGCACCCGTCTGATTTCCGGATGGACAAATCGCCAGAAAATATCTTCCAGCTCATCCAGGCGCTTCCCGGCTCCCAGCTCAATGAGCCGGTCTTCAATCATCTCATCTATATAAAACGCGTTGCCACCGGGATAGATGATATGGCCGGCAGGATCCGGGCCCAGGTCAATCAGATCCCGACTCAGGAAAAAATCCTCCTGTTGATAGGATTCCCGGATAAGATAATGAATTTGACCATTTATTTGTTTTGATGCCAGGTACAATTAAAGTCTCCAATATACTGCTAAAGCATTGATTATTGTGGTCTTGGGGTGATTTAAGGCCTTATACCGGTCATTTCCCAGCATCTGCCGTGTGCCGTGTGCCGTGCGCCGTGCGCCATTCTTTTTTGCCTTCTACCCTAAAGCTTATACCTTATACCGGTCATTTCCCACTATCTACCCTGTGCCGTGTGCCCTGCGCCTTAAGCCGGTAGCCCTTGGTCCTGCGCTTGTCAAATGCTGCATAGTGATTAAATTAACTGAACACTACGCAAATAGGAGGTCATTATCTATAAGGATATTAAAAGGACCGTATGCGATTTCGCAACCTGGGCAAATCAGGGCTGAAAATTTCCACGATAATCATGGGTACATTTCAGGCCGGCAAAGAAAAGTGGGTGGGTATTGATGATAGCCGGACCACCGGCGCCATCCGCGCCGCCTTTGACGCCGGCATCACCACATTTGACTCTGCTGAGGCTTATGGAAAAGGCCATTCGGAACGCATCCTCGGTGCCGCCCTTGCCGATGTTCGCAACCAGGTTGTCCTGGCCACCAAGGTATCACCCAACCGCCTGGAGTATGATCAGGTTCTTAACGCCTGCCACAGTTCCCTTAAAAATTTGCAAACCGACTATATTGATCTTTACCAGATTCATTGGCCGTCGGGCTCATTTGGCGGCAAAGTTGTTCCGCTAGAAGAAACCATGGCGGCGATGATTAAGCTAAAGAAGAAAGGTAAAATTCGTGCCATCGGCGTGTCCAACTTTTCCCGGACCCAGCTGGAAGAGGCTGCAAAATTTGGACGCATCGACAGTCTGCAACCGCCATTTTCGCTTTTCTGGCGCCATGTTGAAGAAAATACCATGGCTTATTGTATCGACAATAACATCAGTATCCTGGCTTATGCCCCCATGGCCCAGGGATTGCTGACCGGTAAATTCGGACCGGATCATGAATTTCAAAAAGGAGATCACCGTTCAAAAAACAAACTGTTTCAACCGGAAAATTATCAGCGGGTCCAGCAGGCACTTGCCCGTTTGCGCCCGATTGCTGATCAGATGGGCGTGAACATCGGGCTGTTGGCCCTGGCGTGGGTAACCTCCCACCACGGGGTCTGTGCGATTGCCGGAGCCCGCAACGCGGAGCAGGCCACTATGAATGCCCGGGCAGCCGACGTATCATTGTCCGCAAGCAAGCTGACGCAAATAGATCAAATCGGGTGTTCGGTTACGGATTATCTGGACAACAACCCCGTCATGTGGTTTGCCTAACACGTGAAGGGATAAAAATGATGATAGCAATACCCCTGGGGATCACCCCACTGCATTTCGGTATCTATCATGCACTGCCCGATGGCCTGTTTTGATATTTCTTCGTAATCATCCCGTTTTTCCTCCGCCCTTTTGCAGTCCATGCAAATGGCCTCATGATCTATAACGGATAGGATTCTCGGATCATTTGGCGCCAATTTCTGGCTGCAGCGTTGACATTGAATTGCACACGATAACTTTTCCGCCCAGGAATCCGACATTTTTGGTCCTCCTTTAAGTTTAATGCGATATCAAACTAATAAGATTACACAAGCAAAAAATCAACCCAAAGATTGGTCAATAGATTGGCCCGGGATCACCCGATACATTTTATACACATACACAGCGTTCTGTATGGTTGTCCCTGGTAGCTGATTTGAGGATCTATGATATGTTGACCGGTTCTGTAATTTTAATAAAGACGCTGTGTATTAGGAGATAAAAATGAATAAACAAAGCGTTATTGCAATCGCCGAAGGTTTGAAGCAAATTGAAGATGGTGTTGAGAGAATTCAGCGCGTCATGCGGGAGCAGAATATAAAATCAATAAAAGAAGTTGCCGCTGAACTGATTCCGATGCTAAAAGCCGATGATGATGAAATTAATGAATCCATCATCGCGCATCTGGAAAAACGTAATTAAGATTCAAAGGTTCGGGAGTTCAGGGTTCAGAGGTTCAAAGGTTCAGGGGTCAGTCTAGTCGAAGCCTCGAACGGTGAACAATTGAGACCGAGGATATAACCCTGCTCGGTAGACTTTGATATTTAGTACGGCTGCGAAAATGAGACAACCCTGAACCGTTGAACTTTGAACCCTAAATTATTTCTTCTTCAAATCCGAAATAAGATCTTTCATAATAGACATCACATTGCTGCCTCTTTCCCGGGCGATCTCGTGGGCTTCCTCAACTATCCTGGCTGCCTGCCGCGCCAGTTCGGCATCTTCCGGGACCGGCAGCTCCAGTTTTTGGTACTGCCAGTTTAAAAACCGCATCGCAATCTTTTCTTCCTGCTGCCTGATAAATCCCATGGTATGCCGTCTCCATTCCCCCTGGTGGCAATATACTCTAAATTTATCTTATTCCCACACATTGGAATAGTTGGCGAAAGTGCCTAAAGTTCAAATTGCCTAAAATGCCTAAAGTCAAGGTATTCCATCTTTTTAATACCTGAATTTTGCATACAAATAACCCCTAGTGAAATTCGAGGTCAAGTTACCGCAATTGACTTGGAACGGTGATTGTTACTCTAAAATTCAGGTAATAATAGCCCTGCCTTTATTGCTATGCTCTATGTCCTCCCTCCGGCCTGTAAGCCCTAGGGCTGGAAGCGGGGGGCCGGGGGCTGCACTTTGCCCTTTAGCTTCCATCATCTACCATCGACCTTATACCGTAAACCATCTACTCTATGCCGTGCGCCGTGCGCCCTGTGCCGTGCGCCCCTGCGCCGTGCGCCGTTCGCCTTGAACCTTGCAAATCCCTAAAATCACTTTCTCCAGCACCAGCCGGGCATCCTGGCCCCCGGTCTTCAGCTTTTTGTCAGCCGCATTCAGGGTTTCGAAAGCCTTGATCAGATCCTCTTTAGAAAACCGCTCCGATTTTTTGAGCAAAAAATAAATTGGATAGGCATTTTTCGGATTTTTGGCGATCAGCAGATCCGTGGTTAATTTGCTTTTTTTCTTTTTACTTTTGGTCCGGGTTCCGGTCTTTTGCCCAGGCGTCTCTTCCTTCAGGACGGTTTGCCAGCCGCTAAGATGATCCAGCAGACTCCGGTCATACTCGACGATCGCCGGTATAACTCGCTTTTGGAAATAATCGTATGGGCAGGCCGCCTGCCAATCGCTGCCAAGGGGGCTTTCCACAAAATCTTTGACCAGCAGCAGTTTTCTAACCTGGTTGATCAGCGCCGTAAAAGCCTGAAGCGGATGAATCCCGGCGGACAGGAGTGAGTCCAGAAAAAATAGTGCCGGGGCCGGCTTGCGATCCGCCAGAGCATTGGTCAATTCATAGATGGGATCTTTTTTGGTGCGCTGTAGAACTGACTCAACATCGGTTATCGTAATCTCTTGGCGATCCCCCACATAGCTAATTAATTTTTCAAGATTGCTGGAAAATGCTCTCAGATCAAAACCGGTCATTTCATAAAGGGCCCTGTAGGTCGATTGACCCATGGATTTGTTGCCGGCTGTCAGCATCGTATTCATCCTATCCGCCAGAACCGACTCCTGGACCACTCTATCCGCCCGGCGGTCGCCTTTCGGCACCGAACAGTCTATGACCACCCCCTTGTTGCTTAAAGCTTTAAAAAGGCTGCGGCGTTTGTCCGCCATATCCGTGGTGATAATCAGGTGATTGTTTGCGGGAAAGCCTTTCTCAACTGCCAGCTGCAGGGTGCGGCTGTCATCCCCGGCGGCCGGAACGGACAGCTCGTTTTCCCGGCAGTAGGTAATTATTTCATCCAACCAGGCGTCATCAGCACCCAGAATAATGTTCTGCCCCAGGCTATTTTGGCGGTTTGATTTGCCGATGTCTTCAAAGGAAAGATTTAAAAGGCTCATCAAGCCCCGTAAATGTCCGGCCGCTTTTTTGATATTATCATCATCATAGGCTTTTTTGGCATTATCAAGCAGTCGGTCTTTGTCCTGACCGGCATAGAATATCTTGGAGTCGCGCAAGGCGATAACTTTTATGCCGGGCAGCAGTGAGTACGTGTTAGCCCGGCCGATGACGTCGTGGATATTTTCCTGGGTTCCATCCAGGGGCTCGTAGTTGATGCTGCGCTCCGAGGGCGGAACCAGGACATCTAATAACGTATCAAAGACATTTTGGGTCAGCATCTCCTCCCCGTATATCAGGTACACGGGTGCAAAGGGATTGTTGCCCAACTCCTCAATATATTTTTTCAGGTCTTTGTAGTTAATGATGGGCATGATTATAAAATATGACGTACTGGAGTGTTGGCGTATTGGAGTACTGGGTAACTCCATTCTAGGTTTGGTGCCCGGTTAAGTGGACACCCAGTCACCAGCATCCAGTATCCAGCATCTGCCGTGCGCCGTTCGCCGTGCGCCGTGCGCCTTTTTCTTATTGGCCTTCTACCCTAAACCTTAAACCTGCCTTTTTTAGCATCCAGTATCCAGAAACCAGCATCATTCTTCCGGCAATTTCTTGAACAGCAGGTGATACATGAAAATGAAAAGTCCCACGGTAATCGCGCTGTCGGCGATGTTAAAGGCAGGCCAGTGATAGTTGCCGATGTAAAAGTCGAGGAAATCCACCACCATGCCGAATCGGACTCTGTCTATCAGGTTTCCGATCGCGCCGCCGAAAATCAGGGCAAAACCGGCTGCGAGAAATGCATGCCCCCGGGGTGTCTTGATGTAAAAGTATAAAATCAAGCCGACTGCCAGAGAAGAAATAAAGAGAAAAACAACCGTGCGCACGACCACGCTCATATTGGCCATCAGGCCGAAGGCCCCGCCCGGATTGAGAATATGGGTGATATCAAAAATACCCGCGATGACCGGAATGCTTTTGTGCAACGGCAGGTATTTCAAAATGAGCGCTTTGCTAATCTGGTCGGCTAATACGACCAGGCCGGCCACAATAGCCAGTCTAATATATTTGTTTTGCAGCATTTAACTTATTTCCTGAATTATGCATGAGCCCTCCGCAGGCGGATAAGTCGGAGGCTTTCATATTCTCATTAATTTTCATGCAAGATTAAGGTATTTGTTCCAATGCATCTTTGCAGCGCTGACAGATCGTTGGTTGCTCGCTGTGGCTTCCAACCGTCGTATCATGCACCCAGCACCGTTCACATTTATCACCCGGTGCCGGCGCCACCCCTATGAGCAAGCCTTCAACATCGTCGCTGCGAAAAGCATTTTCTAGTGCTTCATCCTTTACCAGCGAAGCCCGGGAAACAATCAATATTGACCTTAATTCAGCTGCAAAGGGCTGCAGCTTGTCATATGCATCCCCGGCTACCGAAATGGTAACCGCCGCGTCCAGCGGATGCCCGATGAGTTTTTGGGCGCGCGCCGACTCCAGCGCTCTGGTTGCCTCCCCGCGAATTTTCAGCATAAACTCCCATCGCTCTGCCAGAGCATCGTCTTTGAAGTCGGCATTTACTTCCGGCAGCAGGGCCAGATGCATGTTGGCTTCCTTGCTGTCACGGGCCGGCATGTATTGCCAGATTTCATCAGAGGTAAACGGCAAAATCGGAGCCATCAAACGGGTAATGGCGTCCAGAGTCATGTGCAATACGGTCTGCGCACTTTTCCGTTCCACGGATTGGGCCGGAGATGTGTACAGCCTGTCTTTGAGAATGTCCAGGTAAAACGCCGACAGATCCAGCGTACAATAATTGTACAATGCGTGGTAGATCACGTGAAACTCGTAAGCATCATAGGCTTTGCGCCCTTTTTCGATCAGATCCTGCAGTTTATGCAGTGCAAACCGATCGATTTCCGGCATCGATTCATAGGCAACCCCATCGTTATCCGGATCAAAATCGTAAAGATTTCCCATCATAAAGCGGCTGGTGTTTCGAATGCGCCGGTAGGCATCGGTCAGCTGCTTTAAGATATTGTCGGAGATGCGAATATCCTCCCGGTAGTCCGAGGCTGAAACCCACAGGCGAAGAATTTCGGCACCGTATTTTTCAATGACCTCACTGGGAGAAATTACGTTTCCGATGGATTTGGACATCTTGCGGCCCTCGGCATCCACCACGAATCCGTGGGTCAATACCGCTTCGTAGGGCGCACGATTCCGGGTGCCCACCGCCGTCAGCAGGGCGCTGTGAAACCACCCGCGGTGCTGGTCGCTGCCTTCCAGGTAGAGATCAGCCGGCCACCTGAGATAGGATCGCTGCTCGAGTACAGCCGCATGACTGACCCCGGAGTCAAACCAGACATCCAAAATGTCGGTCTCTTTGACAAAACTCTTGCCGCCGCAGTTTTTGCAGCTGACGTCAGGCGGCAGCAGTTCGGAAACCTCTTTTTCAAACCAGATATCGGCCCCGTGTTCTTCAAAAAGTTGATATATGCGCTGCATAACCTGTTCATCCAGCAGCAGGGTTTCGCATTCTTCGCAATAAAACACCGTTATCGGGACCCCCCAGGCCCGTTGCCGCGAGACACACCAATCCGGTCGGTTTTCGATCATTCCGTAAATTCTGTCCCGCCCCCAGTGTGGAATCCACTGAACGGCGTCAATGGCCTCCAGGGATTTTTTGCGCAAATCCGTTTTATCCATGGAGATAAACCACTGCGGCGTCGCCCGGAAAATCACCGACTGCTTGCAGCGCCAGCAATGGGGGTATGAGTGCTCGAAATTGGCTTCATTGACCAGGGCGTCGGTCTCTTTTAGTTTGGCAATGATATTTTTATTGGCATCAAAGACAAATTCACCTTTGAAATAATCAACGTCATCGGTAAAACGGCCCTCGTTGTCCACCGGGGAGTAGACCTCCAAATCGTAGAGCAGGCCCGTCTCGTGGTCCTCGCGACCGTGACCGGGAGCCGTGTGCACACAACCGGTACCGGCCTCCAGAGTGACATGCGATCCCAGGATTACCAGCGAGTCGCGCTGGTACAGCGGATGGGTACAGCGCTTGTTCTCGAGGCTTTGGGGATCGATCGCGCCGAGAATCGAATACTCGGCAATGCCAAAGGTTTGCATACAGATGTCAACCAGTTCCCGGGCCAGGATATAGACCTCGTTGCCGCCGACGCTGACGGCGACATATTCAAAATCGGGATGCAGCGCAATTGCCAAATTGGCCGGGATGGTCCAGGGTGTGGTCGTCCAGATGACGACATAGACATCTTTGCCGGCCAGCCCGGGCAATTCGCTGCTCAAATCGTCCCGCAAAGGAAATTTGACATAAATGGACGGGGTTGACTCATCATGATACTCAATTTCAGCCTCGGCCAGGGCCGTCTGACAGGTAAAGCACCAGTAGATCGGTTTTTTGCTTCGAATCAAACTGCCGTTCTGAGCAAATTTGCCGCATTCCCGGGCAATGGTGGCTTCATAGCCATAGTTCATGGTCAGGTAAGGATCATCCCAGACTCCCATCACGCCCAGGCGCTTGAATTCTTCGCGCTGAATGTCAATAAACTTCTCGGCATAGGACCGGCACAGTCGGCGAACCTGAGCCATGCTGAGATCTTTCTTTTTTTCGCCGAGTTCTTTGTCCACATTGTGCTCGATGGGCAGGCCGTGGCAATCCCAACCCGGAACGTAAACGGCATCGTACCCTGCCATCTGTCTGGAACGGACGATGATGTCTTTCAGTATTTTATTGAGAGCCGTACCGATATGAATGTAACCATTGGCATAAGGAGGCCCGTCGTGAAGAATAAACTGCTCCCTTCCTTTGGAATAATGTCGTATCTGTTCATAAAGGCCGGTATCATGCCAGGATTTCAGTTGTTCCGGTTCCCGTTTTGCAAGGCTGGCTTTCATCGGAAATTTGGTTGATGGAAGGTTCAGCGTCTTTTTATAGTTCATTGATTCCCCCTAAGTGCAATTAATTTAAACTTAGATTTTTACTCCGTATCCAAAAATGTGTCAAGGAAATAGAGAGAAATTGAATTGAAGAATTTAGGGATTGGGGGATTTAGGAATTGAGGAATTGAGGGATTTAGGGATATTTGATTGCAGGATATGGAATGATGCGATTTTGGATTTAAGATTTTGGATTGAATAAAGATTTAAACCTTTGGTCACGGGCCCTCCTAGGGAACCTGGGGCCGTGAACCCTATGCCGGCCGTGTTCGGCACGGTGTCTCACCTCCCCACTATGCCCTATGCGCTTTGCGCCATGCGTCCTGCCCTTCTACCGCATACCTGCCATTTCCCAGTAGCCAGTAACCAGCATCCGGCATCCGGCATCCAGCATCCGGCATCCAGCATCCGGCATCCGGCATCCGGCATCCGGCATCCAGTATCCGGCATCACCCCTATCCATCCCCCTCATCGGCGATTTCCATTAAATAGCGTCCGTAGTCGTTTTTCAGGTAATTGGCGGCGAGCAATCTGAGTTGCGCGGCATCAATAAATCCCAGCCGGAAGGCGATCTCCTCGACACAGGATATTTTCAATCCCTGTCTTTCCTGAATCGCCTGCACGTAGCTGGCCGCCTGCTGAAGTGCTTCGTGGGTTCCGGTATCGAGCCAGGCAAAACCCCTGCCCAACAGTTCGACCTTGAGATCACCGCGTTTCAGATAGACCGTATTAACGTCAGTGATTTCCAGTTCTCCCCGGGCCGAAGGCTTGAGGTTCCTGGCGATCTCCACAACTTCGTTGTCATAAAAATAGAGTCCCGGCACCGCGTAGGAAGATTTGGGATTTTGAGGTTTCTCCACGATGTCCGTCACCGTACCGTCCGAATTGAATTCGACGACACCATACCTTTCGGGATCACGCACCAGGTAACCGAAAATAAGGCCCCCGCCGGTTAACTGGATGGCCCGCTGCAGTATTTTGGATAGGCCTTGACCATAAAAAATGTTGTCACCTAAAATCAGGCAGACCGATTCCTGGCCGATGAACGAGCTTCCGATTATAAAGGCCTGGGCCAGTCCCTCAGGTCGCGGCTGTTGCGCATAAAAAAACGACATTCCCATCTGGGATCCGTCTCCGAGGATTTTTTGAAATATCGGCAGATCGTGAGGGGTGGAAATAATCAGAACGTCCCGGATTCCGGCCATCATCAGCACGGAAAGCGGGTAGTAAATCATCGGTTTGTCATACACCGGCAGCAGTTGCTTGCTAACGCCCAGGGTAAGGGGATACAGCCTGGAACCCGACCCTCCCGCCAAAATTATCCCTTTCATGATGTCCTTTCAATTGAATAATGAAGATTGAAATTTGAACCAGTGAAACTATTCAAGAATCACAATTACAATTGTGCCGGCGACATTGCCATCGCGCCGACCGCAAGATAAGAGAAGCTTTTGGCCACCAGTTCATTGTAATCGGGTATCATTCGTCGGCCGTCCATAACCAGATAAGGAGGCTTTACCGTATCTTCGATGGTTCGGGAGAATCCTCTGAACTCCTCGCAATCCGATGATATGAACAGGGCATGCGATCCGCTAATTGCTTCCCTGGCGGAATTAAAATAGTGGATTTTTTCAAATAAAATATTTTTGGAGGGATCGAAAACTTCCCGGGCCGATTCATTGGCCAGCGGATCATAGGTGTGGATGGCGGCAACCCCTTTGCCGAGCAAAGATTCGATGACTTTAATTGAGGAAGCATCCCGCATGTCATTGGTGTGCTTCTTAAAGGCCAGTCCCAAAACCGCAACGGTCATGTTGTTGAACTTAAATCCGACCTCGGTTATCGCCCGGTCAATCAGGTAGACCTTTTGATATTCATTGACTTCGGAGGAAGCCTCCAGCATCTTGGTGCTGACGTTCACCCGACGTAATTGATAAATCAGTGAGGCAATATCTTTGCCAAAGCAACTGCCCCCCGCGCCGTTGCTCACAAAAGAGCCCCAGGTACTGATGCGGTCGTCCGAGGTCACACCGAGCCTGAGATCGTCGATATTCACATTGGGCATATTTTCTCCGATTTTTGCGCCCACACCGTTCCAGAACGAGATATAGGTCAGCAGCATGGTATTGGCCACGTATTTGATGGCTTCGGCGGTCTCGGGTGTGGTCTCGATATATTTTATACGCACATGGTGCACAAACTGTGAATACACGCGCCGCAGGATGTTATAGTCCTTGGCGGTGTCACAGCCCACCACCACCCGGTCCGGACGTCTTGCGGCCACCACGGCGGTGCCTTCGGCCAAAAACTCGGGATTGGATGCAACGCCGAAGTTTTCGACCCCATGCGACATCATGATATCTTCCATATGACGCGCCGTTCCGATCGGAACCGTGCTTTTGTTAACCAATACAATTCGGCGCTTATCTTTTCTTTTAGCCAGCACCTCGGCGGTACTTTCGGCAGCAGCATCATAAAAAGTCAGATTCGTGGATCCATCGATATTGGACGGTGTGGGCAAACACAGAAAAATCGCATCGGTTCCTTCTATAATCGATTTCAGATCACTCGAAAATTGCAGGGATTTACCCAGCGTTTCTCGAATGATATTGGCCAGCCCGGGTTCATTGACATATTTTTCAATCTGATCAGCCTTGCCACTGGAAAACGCCTTGATTTTTGCCAGGTCGATGTCGTGCGCGTAAACTTGGTGGCCGTATTCCGAACACACCGCTGCATGCACAAGTCCCACGTATCCGGTTCCCAATACAATAATTTTCATAAAATCCTCTCTCCCTAATTAATGCCCAGCGGGAAATTAAAATCAGATCCTCATTTTAAAAGAATAGCAGAAATTAGGCTTCTGCAAAAACCCCGTTAGAAAACCCCCAGTTCACGCAGGACATCGTGGATACCCAAATTTTCGAATTTCAGGCGCAAAAACTCGGAGATGGTCGGTTGATAGGGTCTTACTTTCAGGTACATTCTCGCTTCGTTGGGGGTGCGGCCGCCCTTTTTCAGATTACAGGGTTTGCAGGCCGCCACACAATTTTCGAAAGTCATTTTGCCCCCCCTTGATTTGGGGGTGATGTGATCGATGGACAACTTTTCTCGACGGGCGCCACAGTAGGCGCACTTGAATCGATCTCTGATGAGTACGTTTCTTTTGGTAAAGGTCACACTGCTGCGGTAAATGGTCCGGATCAGCTTAATCAGACGCATGACAGCGGGAACTTTCAATTCCACCCCGCTGCAATTTCGAATTATTCGCTGGGAGTCTTTGACGACTTCCACCTTACCTTTGGCCATCAGACAAACTGCCCGCTTCCAATTTACCAGGTTTAGAAATGTGTAGTCGGCATTTAACAAAACACAATGGGTCATCGGTTATGCTCCGGATGCAAACTTTTTGTTAGTATAATTCGCCTGCAGTTCCCCCCGTCCAGTAAAAATCCGGATCCATAAGGCCCTGCTTTGGTTCCCCCCGGATGGAGGACCTGGTTTTCGATTTTGAATAAAACAACAATGCTTCATCTACCCAATAGAATATCGTATCTACTGAATTAAATCAATACTGCAGTATTTTTGCTCCAGGGCTTAGTCGAAGTAAATTCTATACCAGCTGCATCAGAAGGTTTAATAAGGGAACAAAATCCCAAATCTCAAACATCAAAATACAATTGGTAGATTCAGTCAATTCCCAGTTAAATGTCGGAAGCCCAGATGTTTGCCCTTTTCAGCCGTGTTGTGGTCCAAACAACTTGATTAAATCTTGCAAGTTAACAGGTCGCCAAGTATGATCTAATTTCGATGAATTGATGCTGGGTGTGGACGCCCATCAAGGCTGGCTGGTTTCGATTGTCGACCACCTGCCTGCCTGGATTCTTGAACGGGCGTCCGCCTTTGGCGCAGCCTGCTTTAAACTATCATCCTGGAACTTTAAGCCGAGAACCACAAGCTCCTCGCACAGCAAAGTCATGACTTCTGCTGAACTGAAACGTGTATTAAAACTTCCGGAATTATATATTATCAGTGGCGCAAGCGCTATTTGTCTAAAAAGGGAATCCTGATAGAAGATTTTATCAATGATAACTGGAATGCCTAAAAATAAGCACCAACTCAGTCTGTTTCAAAAATATCCTGAGCTAGGCCGGAACCTGCCGTGATTTTTTGCCCTTTGAGCTCCGGCGGCACCCTGGCGGGTCTGGTCCTGGGAGCGCGGTTGGCCGGATTGAATACCCGGGTGATCGGTGTGCGGGTAATGCCATCTCACCTGGGTCCTTTTCAGGCCTGCACTCCGAAAACGGTTGAAAAACAGATACGGCTTACGTATGGATATTTAAAGAAAAGATGCTGGGATCTGCCCGAACCGCTGCAGCGCTTTATTAAGCTAAAGTCGGTTGAACCCTAATTGATCATAAGCTAATCTAATTTATCTCTCACAGAGACCACAGGGATCACAGAGCCTTAAAAAATCAGACCAACATAAAAAAACCTCTGCGCCCTCTGCGAGCTCGAGGGAAGCGGGTGAGAGACTAAAAAATAAAAATTATCTCTCGCAGAGACCACAGGGATCACAGAGCCTTAAAAAATCAGACCAACATAAAAAAACCTCTGCGCCCTCTGCGAGCTCGAACGAAGCGGGCGAGAGACTAAAAAATAAAAATTATCTCTCACAGAGACCACAGGGATCACAGAGCCTTAAAAAATCAGACCAACATAAAAAAACCTCTGCGCCCTCTGCGAGC
>CACVKW010001166.1 GCA_902749685.1 Olavius sp. associated proteobacterium Delta 1
TAAAGATAGATAGCAGTTGCGGTGCCAGTTTTAGTTATGTTGTGAACACCCTGGATCTACTTTTCTGGTTTTTATAAAGGAATGTATTTTCTTTGCTTATAA
>CACVKW010001167.1 GCA_902749685.1 Olavius sp. associated proteobacterium Delta 1
TAACCATGCCGGCTCTCAGTGGATTGCGGTGGATATAATAGGAAAGCTGCAACAGGTAGGCGTCGTCTTGTACCAGCATATTCTTAAAACGACCCTGAAATAAATGGCCA
>CACVKW010001168.1 GCA_902749685.1 Olavius sp. associated proteobacterium Delta 1
GTATCCAGAAACCAGAATCCAGGATCAGTCAATACTTTCAATGGTCTTCATTGCAGCAGCTAAGTTGGATTTCAAAATTTTATGCAACTATAGGGTATACCCTATACCTTCCACCCGTTTTTTTTATCCAGTATTCAGTCACCTTGCGCCTTGCGCCGTGAGCCTTGCGCCTTTTTCACTAGTATCCATTATCAACGCTCCCGCAATTCCCGTCTTAAAAATTTTCCGGTGGGTGTTTTCGGCACTTCATCGATTATTTCTACGATGCGAGGATATTTAAAGGCCGCCAGTTTTGACTTGCAAAATGAAATCAGCTCCTCCGGGCTGACTTTATTTTTATAGTCAGCGCTTAAGGCAACAAAGGCTTTGACGGTTTCACCGCGGTAATCATCCGGCACACCGACGACTGCGGCTTCTATTACTGCCGGATGCTGATAGAGTGCGTCCTCGACATCCCGCGGCCAGACTTTAAAACCGGACACGTTAATTAAATCTTTTTTGCGATCGACGATGTAGCACCAGCCCTGTTCATCGATTTTGGCCACATCTCCGGTATGAAACCGGCCGTCTTTGATGGCGTTGGCCGTTTCGGCGGGTTTTCGCCAGTATCCGCTCACCATACACGGTCCGCGCAGGACCAACTCTCCCGCCTGGCCGGGCGGTAATTCAAGTTCCGGGTTTTCAACGTCTACGATCCAGGCTTCGTGACCGGGGATAATGAGACCGACCGAAAGTGCCCCGCTTTCCTGATCCACCGGTCCACTGAGCCCCAGCGGCGTCATGGTGGCCGGTGATGCGCTTTCTGTCAAGCCATAAACATTATAGATGGTTAGACCCAAAACCTCTTCAAATTTCCTCACAGTACTCGGAGATACCGGTGCTCCGCCGCTATAGGCTTTAGTAAGCGAAGCAATGCTATACTTTTTTGAATCGGGATGGTTCAGAATCGCAATATATACGGTGATCGATGCCACAACAAATGTGGCGTGATACGTCTCGATTAATCGCAACACATCAGCCACATCGAAGCGGTTAAAGATCACGACCGGAATTCCCAGCCTGAATGCAATCGCTAAATGGGCCACGATGCCTGTAATGTGAAACAGCGGCGCAACACCCAGGACCACATCGCTGCGGTCCAGGCGTGCCCCGATCTCATAGGTCTCGGAATTGTATACTATGTTGCCATGCGTGAGCATGGCTCCTTTAGGCGGTCCGGTGGTGCCGGAAGTGTACACCAGATACGCCAGATCATCGGCGGTCGGTTTGGGAAATTCTAATTCATCATCTGTGTCGTTACTGGCAAGTTCGATAAAATCGATGGTATCCGGGAAAGAGAGTCTTACCGCATTCTTCAACTGTTTGGGGATTATCTCATCCGGGTTCAACATGTCGAGCGGCGAGGTCGTGATCACGGAGAGCGGGTCTATATCTTCTATCGCATTTTTGACGGTTGATTCGTACAGATCATCCTGGCAGACAATCAATCGGGCGCCACTGTCATCCAGCAGGTGAGTTACATCCCGTGCCGTGTACATGGGATTGATCGGCACCACGACCCCATTGCACATCCAGACCGCAAGCGAGGTGACAATTGTCTGGGGGATGTTCTGCATCACCAGCAAAACACGATGGCCCTGACCGACTCCCATTTCCGATAAGGCAGCCGCCAGGTTCCGGGCCATGCGATGGATTTTTTTATAAGAATAAACGGCAGCAAAATAACAGACGCACGGATCCTCCGGATAGGCATCAACGCTGGTGGTAAAAAGATCCAAA
Source organism: Olavius sp. associated proteobacterium Delta 1 (assembly GCA_902749685.1). Taxonomy (GTDB): domain Bacteria; phylum Desulfobacterota; class Desulfobacteria; order Desulfobacterales; family JAFDCJ01; genus JAFDCJ01. Next base: position 1,780 of record CACVKW010001168.1, read on the forward strand.
ACGCTCGTCTCCGGCAGCTCAAAGGTTTGCGGCAGCCAATTGGGATAAGTTTTCAACCATGGCTTTTGATCATAATAACCAGGCACGGCAAGTCCCTTTGTTAATTGAAAATTGAATATTTAAGGTCTTCTGTCGAAGATCGATTTAATATTTTAGTTCACCGCAAAGCCGCAATGTAAAAAGATAAAGTAACCCTGTGTCCTCTGCGTCTGAGCGCAGCCCCGCGAGGCGGGATGCAAACTCGGACGGTGAAATTATTTAATGGACTTTTGTTTCTGCCGAATTCCAGCCAGGCTTTTTGCCAGTTTAATTTTATTCGTCAGATCCCCTTCCCGGAAAATCATCACGCGTTGGGCTTGGGGAGATCCTGCGCCGTGCATGGATTCCACCAGGGCTGTACCGCCGGTCATGGCCTCGATCAGCCGGCCGATTTTGATGCGATCTTCGACGGGAATGCCCTCCACACCGGAAAAATACTTCTTGACCAGATGTCCCACCTCCTCACTTTTCAGGTCGTGCTCGCTGGGCAGCGTGGCGATAAAGCCGCCCGCGATGTCCAGCGCCAGCCGGGCAATTTCAAAATGGAAGCGCGTGACATTTTGTTTGCAAACATTTGCCAGCATGGTGTTCACCATGTAGCCGCCGGAAGGTGTCGGCCAGCCTTCGGCCGATGTTGCGATCGAGGAACTGTATAAGGTTTCGCTGAGGTGAATCATCTCGGTTACTTTTTCCTTGATATGCGAGGCCTTGGCCGTCCCCTGGGCCTGGGCCAGGTAGCTGACGGCTCCGGTCAGCACATCCATCAGGCCCGTCTTGCAGGCACCGTAGTTGGCCCGGTGGTGAGCGGCGAATCGATAAACAATGGCACCGGTATACTCCGCTTCTCCATTCAAGAATATTTTTTCGTGGGGCACAAATACGTCATCAAACACAATAACCGCTTCTCCGCCGACTGCTCCAAACCGCGGTTTGCCGCTGTCGATATTTTCGAGGTTGTCGCGCCGGGAATCGTTGGCCTGGCGACCGAATATCATGGTGATCCCTTTGGCATCGATTGGAATCGCACACACAATCGCATAATCAGCTGACTGTTCATCCAGGGCCGTGGTCGGCATTACCAGTATTTCATGGGAGTTGACCGCTCCTGTCATGTGCAGTTTGGCACCGCGGATATAGACCCCGTCATCGGTGCGCTTGACAACCCGCACATATTGATCCGGATCGCTCTGCTGGGCAGGACTTTTTGAACGATCCCCTTTCGGGTCAGTCATAGCGCCGACCACCATCCGGTTTTCGTCCTGCACATCGATCAGCCACTTTTTAAAACGCTCCAGGTAGTCAGTGCCGAGCTTTTGGTCGACTTCGTAGGCCACGGTGTAAACCGCGTTAATTCCGTCAAATCCCACGCATCTCTGGAAGCAGGTGCCCGTTTTTTGACCCAATACCCGCAAAAGCTTTATTTTTTTTATGAGATCCTCAACGCTCTGGTGCACGTGGGTGAAGCGGCTGATCGTGTTACCCGTCAGATGGGAGGTTGCCGTTGCCAGATCACGGTATTTCTCATTGTTGGCCAGGCTGAAGGTCATGGCCGCCGACCGCACGTGCGGAGCGGTGGCCGGATGGCGTGTCACATCCTTGATGCGCTCCCCTCTGTAATAAATAGTGGGATTTAGCTTTTGTAAGCTTGTCAGGTAATCAGCAGTGGTTTTTATTTTCATTGTGTGTTTCCTTTAAAAAAGCTGTTGAGGTATTTGAAAATATTACCCGAATCGATCCAAAAGCTCGGTCAGGGTGCCATTTGTGTGTAGTTTGTTGTTTGTTGTAAAAATTGAGCACCTCCGCTCAATTAGAGTGCACCGAACGGTCACATTCTCATCTCCATTTAGGAAATGCGACTGTTTTTGTCAATTCTAATCTGAATTTCGAAAAGAATTCTTTGCTACTATTTGCCAGACCCAATCATCATTCTTAATCCCAAACGATTTTGGCTATTTTAAATTCAGATATCTATTTATTTTTGCCTAATTTGAAATAAACCAACAAATGATTATTTTGCCAGATAAAACCAAGCCGTGATAAATTAGGCCAGAAAGAACAAATTAATCACGAAAGCACGAAAGAGCGAAACACGAAAAGAGTTAATATTTTATTTCGTGCTTTTAAATTTTCGTGTTTTCGTGATAAAAAAGTCTTGTTCAGAAATAAACTGGAATTGAAGGGAGAATCGATGTCAGCAGAACCAGCCCAAAAATATGATTTTGAAGTCGGTGTTTACCGCCCACCGAGCGAAGGCGGCAGCGCTTCATTGCTGTTACGCATCACCCGCAACTGTCCCTGGAACCGCTGTGAGTTTTGCGCGATGTATAAAACGGAAAAATTTGAACTAAGATCGCCCGCCGAAGTGAAAGGCGATATCGATCAGGTTGCCGATATCTGCGGCCGGCTTAAAGATATATCCTGGAAACTCGGTCATGGCGGCAACATCGCACGGGAGGCGGCCATTGAACTGTTGAACTCAGAGCCGGAGTTGAATTACAATCAAGGATTCGTTATGGTTTACAACTGGATTCAGTCCGGTGCCGGGACCGCTTTTTTGCAGGACGCCAACAGCCTGATCATGAAAACCGACCAGCTGGTAGACATATTGCAGCATTTACGGAAAACATTTCCGACATTAAACCGAGTCACATCCTATGCCCGGTCCAAAACCATTGCACAAAAAAAGCCGGAAGAATTGCAGGCCATCCGCGAGGCAGGTCTGGATCGCGTGCACATCGGGTTGGAAACCGGTGATGACGAATTGCTCAAAAAAATCAACAAAGGCGTCACGGCCGAGGGTCACATCAAGGGCGGTAAAAAGGCCATAGAGGCCGGATTTCAGGTATCCGAATACTGGATGCCGGGTTTGGGCGGCACGGAAATGTGGCAGAACCACGCCTTGAATACGGCGCGCGTATTAAACGAGATTAATCCGCATTACATCCGATCCCGACCCTTTAATCCCATCCCCGGAACCGGAATGCATGCGCAAATGGCCGCCGGCCAGTTGCATCTGCTCTCGGCCGACGAGCAGTTGGCGGAATTAAAGCTGATGATGGAAAACCTCGATGTCACCGCCAAAGTCTGCTTTGATCATGCCGCCAACTACTGGCACAACCGGCAGGGCGGACTGCTTTTCACCCACAGCTATGAAGGCTACAAATTTCCGGAAGAAAAAGCCAGGGTGCTGGAACTGATCGACGAGGGGCTCCAGGCAAATAATAAACGCCCCGATATCTTGATGCTGTGATTTAATTGGGAAAAACTCCAAATGCAGATAAAAAATCCCGGTTCAGTCTAAATGGATCAAGCGAATCCGCTATTTTGGTCATCCGAATAAATTGCGGCTGGTGATCGAACCCTTGAATTACTCAGTATCGAAATAATCCTCCGTTTCAACAGATACCGGTTTTCATATTTTGTCTCAGTGGTTTCCCACACGCCGTGTAATTTTTCCGGCAGATCCCGGTTAAAAAATCGGGGGATCGTGATTGCCGACAAAACAATACAAAATCCAACTGCAACAATCCATTTTGTTTCCTATATGTCAACATCATCATCACAGCAATCCTTTCTTACAGTTTGCCTGCCAGATAACTATCTGAGTTTAAAAGTTATTGTAGAATCTCATAATTATTTTTTAATAACTGATTTTATTAAACTATTATTAATTCTTGACAATTCCACATGAAACAAGTAGGAAATTTCGTTAACGAATCATCAATACGATATGGCAACGGCGGCCATTTTATTCGGCGATGACAATTTCCCATTCTGTTTCTTTCTGGATAACTTTTTTCTTAGATTGCGAACCAACCCGCCGGTATTGTCTGCACACTTATTGACTGGATTATAATGATAAAAATGATCATTGAAGCCGAAATAGGAAAAAGAATTCGCCAATATCGTCTGCAAAACAATTTTACCCTGCAGGAACTGGCTGAAAAAACCGGCTACTCCAAAGGCTATCTCTCCAAGGTTGAAAAATCCGATAAAGCCCCACCGGTTGCGACCCTCAGTGTCATTGCAAGGGAGTTAAGTGTCTCCGTCTCAGTTATACTGGGAGAGGAGACCATGGATGATTCTATTTGTCTGGTGAGGGAAAATGAACGAATGTTGGTGGCCAAAACCGGCGAGGAATTCGGCTATGCCTATGAAGCCCTGGCCAATCCCTATCCCAATAAACACATGGAGCCGTTTATCCTGTCCTATCCTTCTGATGACGCGCTCAAACACACATTTCAACACGACGGTGAAGAAATGCTGTTTGTGCTTCAAGGGCATATGCGGTTTAAATACGGCAACAGCGAATTCGCACTTGACACCGGAGACTGCATTTATTTTGATTCGAGTGTGGAGCATACCGGTGAACCGCTTGGCGATGAGCCGCTGAAAACCCTAATCGTCATTTATACCGGGAGTCCCAAAGGTCCGACAAGTTTTGAACAGATTAAGCGCAGAATTATTAATGAATAATAAGTCGCCCAATCAAAGGAAAGGGGGTAAAACGATAACACATCGGTATAGAGTCGATCTAATTCCAATCACATGTTAGCCGGTCAGCCAATTAATTATTCAACTGCTGATCTCGAATATTAGTTTTACCAGGCTGTCGAAACCTATCCGGGTCAATTGTCGGAACCGGAGGTTTCATTCGATAAATTAAGGATTATGCTACAAAAACACTTAAACAAACTAGAAGGAGGAAAAAATGAAATTTAAAACTTTTTATACCTATCTGCTCAGCTTTGTTTTGGTAAGTTCTTTTGCTTTTTCAGTTCAGGCCGCAGAACTGATCCGGATCGGACACATTGACCCGTTTTCCGGCCCAATTGCAGCCGTTGGACTCGAAGGCCAGGATAACTATAAACTGGCTATCGAGCGGGTTAACGCCCGGGGAGGGGTTCTCGGGGGACGAATGATCGAACTGGTTCCCCTTGACAATGCCATGAAAGCCGAAAAAACCACCCAGCAGGTCAAAAAAGCCGTCGACCTGGGCATTAGTTTTATCACCCAGGGCATTGGATCAAGTCACGCCCTCAATATCATCAAGAACCTGAACAAACACAACAAGCGCAATCCGGATCAGGCGGTGGTTTTTTTCAATCATTCCGCCGTAACGCCCGCATTTACCAATGATATGTGCTCGTTCTGGCATTTCCGCACGGATGCCGATGTGGACATGAAAATAAGTGCGCTGGTCACCCAGCTCGGGAAAAATCCCAAAATAAAAAAACTGTACATGCTGAATCAAAATTATGTATATGGAAAAGCGGTTCAATCGGCCGTACACCGGTATCTAAAAGAACGCGCCTCCCATGTTAAACTGGTGGGGGACGACCTGATGATCCCATTCGGAAAGGTCCAGGACTTCACACCTTACGTGGCCAAGATCGCTTCTGCCAAAGCCGATGCTGTGATTACCGGCAATTGGGGGCCCGACTTCGCCAGGTTTGTCAAAGCGGTTGCCGGGGCTGGGCTCGATGTGGACTTTTATTCTATTTACGCCGGTATTCCAACCTCACTTAATGCCTACGGTGAAGAGGCCGGAATCAAACTCAATATCAAACAGATTTCCGAAGCGCACATGAATGATGAAGATCGTCAGGAAGTGATTGATTTTGCGGCCGCTAATCTCAAAAAATATGGACGGACGTGGTATGCCGATCGTTACCGCCTTACCATAGAGTTGTTCGCTGCGGCTCTGAATAAAGCCGGTACCGATGATCCCGTGGCCGTGGCTTATGCCCTGGAAGGTTTGACCCTCCCGGGTCCGCACGGCGACAAAATCGTGATGCGGGCGGACAATCATCAGATCGCCATGCCGATGGTTGTCAGTGAGATCGATCCAAATGCGTCAGTCAAATTTTTCTACAATAATGAACCCTTCGGCATTGGCTGGAAAACGGCTGGCTGGGTTTCCTCCGCGGAAAACACGCTGCCGACGACCTGCCAGATGCAGCGTCCGCCGAAACCTTAATTCTATCAACGATCATGGCCCATGATCATTCTGATCATGGGCTATTTTCGTGATTCCTGAACAAGGTGAACAAATAGCATGAACGCATTTATATTTTCCATATTTAACGGTACGCTTTACGGGCTGCTGCTTTTTATGATTTCGAGCGGGCTTACTCTGATTTTCAGCATGATGGGGGTTCTCAATCTTGCGCATTCCAGTTTATTCATGCTGGGAGCCTATTTCGCTTATACGATCTCAAAATACGTTGGCTTCTGGCCGGCGCTTATATTTGCCCCGCTTGGCGTGGGAGTTATCGGTGCGTTGATAGAGCGCTACGGACTCAGGGCCGTTCATAAATATGGCCATGTAGCAGAGTTGCTGTTTACCTTCGGCCTTTTTTACGTATTTGAAGACCTTGTCCAGATGGTGTGGGGTAAAGCGCCGGTTCGATATGAGATTCCTGAAAGCCTGGATTTTATCCTCTTTACCTGGCTGGGGCTGGGATATTCCGCTTACCGGATTTTCATGGTCCTGGCATCCCTGGGGATCATGGTGGCCCTATACTGGTTGATTTCCCGCACCCGGGTCGGCCTCATCATTCAAGGTGCCCTGACCCATCCCCATATGGTGGCGTCGCTAGGTCATAACGTACCCCGGGTGTTTATGATGACCTTTGGTTTTGGCAGCGCCCTGGCCGCGGTGGCCGGTGTGCTCGGCGGCAATATATTGGGAACCGAACCGGCCATGGCGGCGCAGCTCGGCCCCATCATCTTTGTTGTCATTGTCATCGGGGGACTGGGGTCTCTGGGCGGAGCGGTCATTGCCTCACTTGCCATCGGTATTCTGACCAATATGGCGATTTCTTATGATATTTCATTTAAAACCTTTTTCATCGCGCTGGGCGTCAGCCCGGACACCGTGGGGGTGGGTCAGGACTTGATCGCCATGACCAGCGGATCAATTGCGCCGATCCTGCCTTACCTCTTGCTGGTATTAATGCTGATTTTTCGGCCGCGAGGATTATTTGGAACCCGTGACGCATGATACAGCTATTGAAAAAAAATAGTATTTGGATTCTGGCAGGATTCGTCATTCTGGTGTTGCCCCTGGTTTTTTCTTCCGGATTTGCCGTCTCTTTGATGGGGCTGATGGGCATTCTGATTATTTTTGCCCTGGCTTACAACATGTTGCTGGGCCAGGGCGGTATGCTGTCATTCGGGCATGCGGTCTACTTTGGAATGGCAGGCTATTTTACCATCCACCTCTTAAATTTAATGGGTGAGGGCGCCATCGGCTATTTTCCGGTCAGTTTACTGCCCCTGTTTGGGGGGGTGGTTGGACTTTTTTTTGGCGTCTTGATCGGATTTGTCTCGACCCGCAGGGCCGGCACCATTTTTGCTTTGATTTCTCTGGGTTTCGTGGAAATGATGACGGCCATGGCATTCATTCTGATTACCTTCTTTAACGGCGAAGAGGGGATCCAGGCCGATCGCTGGGTCGGGCCCGAGCCGCTGGGAATTACCTTTGGGCCGGGTATCCAGGTTTATTATCTCATCGGCGTCTGGTGCCTCGTTTCGATGATCGCCATGTATGCCCTTACCAAAACCCCCTTTGGCCGGATGTCGAATGCGGTGCGGGACAACCCGGAACGGGCGCAGTTTGTGGGGTACAACACCCAGCGTGTGCGCTGGCTGACCTTCTCGTTATCGTCTTTTTTTGCCGGTCTGGCCGGGGCCCTATATGCGCTGCACTTCGAGCACATCGGCTTTGAGGCTGCCGGCCTGGAGCTTTCAGGAGAGATATTGCTCGCGACGTATATGGGCGGCAGCGGCCATTTTTTAGGGCCGATCGTCGGTGCCATTCTGTTTACCTTCTTAAAGGGAGTGTTGAGCGATTACAGTTCGGCCTGGTATCTGTATCTCGGAGCTGTTTTCCTTCTGACGATTTTGTTCGCACCCACAGGGATTGCGGGGCTGATACTTCGCCACGAACCGGTTTGGAAAACCGATTTCCGGCTACTGGGTAAAATGGTGCTTCCTTATTTGAGCGCGTTGATAACTCTTTTAATAGCAGCAGGTGCGATCATTGGCCTCATAGAAATGATCAATCACGTCGCGGATGAGTACAGCGAAGGGCCGATTCTTAGCCTTTACGGAATCGCGGTGGAAACCACGAGCTTCATTCCCTGGCTGGCTATCGGTTTAGTGGCCCTAATCGGCATTGGCCTTTGCAGGTTTTCCTTTCCGTATGTCACCCGCAAATGGGACGATATCATGGATACTATAAAAAAGAGAATGTTACGATGACGTTTGCACTTGAATTAAACGGATTACGCAAGAGTTTTGGGCCGACGGAAATAATTCGGGGTGTTGATCTCCAAATTAAAAAGGGTGAACTTCACGCCATTATTGGTCCCAACGGCGCCGGGAAGTCAACACTGTACAACCTGATCAGCGGCATGTACAAGGTAACCGAAGGCTCCATTCGCCTGAATGGAAATGACATTACGGACAAAGAACCCTATGAAATCAATCGTATGGGCCTTAGCCGCAGTTTTCAGGTGACCAACATCTTTCCGAAAATGAGCGTTTTTGAAAATGTACGCAATGGATTATTATACCACAGCGGGTGTAAGTATGCGTTCTGGCGCTTTGTGGATCGGAGACGCGATGTCACGGAACGGACCAATCATGTTTTGCAAAGTACCGGTTTATATCAAAAACGCGATGTGCCGGTTATGCTGCTGCCGTACGCGGATCAGCGCGCCCTTGAGATCGGCATCACGATAGCAGGAAGCGCCGATGTGATCCTGTTGGATGAACCCACTTCCGGAATGAGCCACAGCGAAACGGAACAGGCGGTGGAGCTGATCCGGTCAATTGCTGAAGACAAAACCGTGGTAGTGGTCGAACACGACATGGGGGTGGTCTTTGATCTGGCGGAACGCATCTCGGTGTTGGTCTACGGCGAAATTATTGCTTCGGATATCCCGGAGAATATACGAAAAAGCCAACAGGTCCAGGAAGCTTATCTCGGAGCGGAAATTTCGAACGAAAGTAATTGAAGATTGAAGAATGAAAATTGAAGATTTATGGTTGAATCTTAACAATATAAAGAAGTGATAACTATAAAATGCTTGAAATCAACGATCTACACGCCTATTACGTCAAAAGCCACATTCTTCAGGGAATTTCCTTCTCTGTCGGAGAAGGGGAAATCGTCAGCCTGCTAGGCCGCAACGGAGTTGGACGCTCCACGTCGATCAAGGCAATTATGGGTGAGGTGGAGCACACCGGCTCAATTAAGTTCAAAGGAGAAGAGATCAGCCAACTGCCGACCCATGAGATAGCGCGGCGCGGTTTGGGGTACGTACCGGAGAATCGCGATATCTTTCCCACCATGACAACCCTTAATAATTTGCTCCTGGGTGAGAAAAAGAAAGGGAAAACCGGTCGATGGTCCCTGGACGACATGTACAGAATGTTTCCGAACCTGGGTGAAAGAAGTCACGTAGATGCCGGGTTGTTATCCGGTGGTGAGCAACAAATGCTGACCATTTGCCGTACGCTCATGGGAGACCCGGATTTGGTTATGATCGATGAGCCGACGGAAGGATTGGCCCCCAAACTTGTGGAACAGGTTGCTGACCTGCTTGAGGAAATTGCCAGCCGCGGCCTTTCTATTTTGCTGGTTGAACAAAAACTGGCCATCGCAATGAAAATTTCTAATCGCGTGATTGTAATGGGGCATGGACAATTGGTCTTTGAAGGCACCCCTGACGAGCTTCGCGCAAATGATAAAATCCGCCAGGAGTGGCTGGAGGTTTAAAGTATTGAAGATTTTAGATTGAAGATTGAACACAACCGAAGGTTTCAGGTGTCAGGTTTCGGGTGTCAGGGAGTAGCGATAATTAATGAATAGCCAACTCCGCTTTGCCCTTGAAAGGTTTAATCAGATAGTATTCCTAACTCACTAATCAACCAATAAACTATTCAACTTATCAACTATTCTTAGGCTGGAGGTACTACTAACATGTTTGGTTTAATGCAAGAGGGTCCGCTATTAATTTCATCTTTGATTGAATTTGCCGCTTTGAACCATGGCGATGAGGAAATAGTTTCGCGAACCGTTGAAGGACCGATTCATCGGTATACTTACAAAGATTGCGTCGTTCGCTCCCGCCAACTGGCCAAAGCACTCGAGAAGCTGGGAGTCGAGCAAAGTGATCGGATCGCCACACTGGCCTGGAACGGCTACCGGCATGTGGAAATATATTATGGCGTTTCCGGCATGGGCGCCATTTGCCATACAATCAATCCGCGCCTGTTCCCCGAGCAGATAGCCTATATTGCTAATCATGCGGAGGACAAATACATCTTTATGGATCTGACCTTCGTGCCCCTGATTGAAGCGATTGTCGAACATATCCCGAAAGTAAAGGGATTTGTCATCATGACCGACGAAGCCAATATGCCGCAGACCAAATTATCCAATGTTATCTGCTATGAAAATTTTCTGGCCACGGCAGATGACGATTATAAATGGCCGGTTTTTGATGAGCGTACCGCCTCCTCCCTTTGCTATACCTCCGGCACCACCGGAAATCCGAAGGGGGCTTTATTCAGCAACCGCTCCACAATATTACACAGCTACGCCGCCTGTACACCGGACGCACTCGGCCTGTCCAACATGGAAACCATTCTGCCGGTGGTTCCCATGTTTCACGTTAACGCCTGGGGCATTCCCTATGCAGCTGCCATGAGCGGTGCCAAGATGGTCATGCCCGGTGCCAGGATGGATGGTGAATCTCTTTTTGAATTGATGGAGAGCGAACAGGTAACTTTGTCGGCGGGCGTGCCGACTATCTGGATGATGCTGCTTGGCTATATGAAGGAAAACAACAAAAAGTTCACTTCCATGAAGCGCACGGTAATCGGTGGCGCAGCAGCCCCCAGGGCGATGATTGAAACATTTGAAAAAGAATACAACGTCAATGTCCTCCATGCCTGGGGAATGACGGAAATGAGCCCATTGGGGACAGCCTGCAACCTCAAAAAGAAACACCGGGATTATACCATTGATCAAAAAATTGATTTATCCCTCAAGCAGGGTCGGGCGATATTCGGCGTCGATATGAAAATCGTTGACGGTGCCGGCAAAGATCTGCCCTGGGACGGCGTGGCCTTTGGCAACCTGCTCGTGCGGGGTCCCTGGATTACATCCGGCTACTTCAAGGGTGAAGGCGGTGATACGGTGGTCGATGAAGATAACTGGTTTGACACCGGCGATGTGGCCACAATTGATCCCGACGGTTACATGCAGATCACCGATCGTTCCAAGGATGTCATTAAATCCGGCGGCGAATGGATTTCTTCGATCGACGTGGAGAACGAAGCTGTTGGATGCCCGGGCATTGCCGAGGCAGCCGTAATTGCCGTGGCACACCCCAAATGGGATGAACGGCCCCTTTTGGTGGCCGTCAAAGAAGAAAATGCCAGCGTTACCAAAGAGGAGGTTATCGAACATCTGAAAGGCACCCTGGCCAAATGGCAGCTGCCCGACGATGTCATTTTTGTCGATCAACTGCCGCATACGGCGACCGGCAAGATTTTGAAAACAAAATTGCGCGGTGAGTATAAAGACTATAAGCTGCCGACAGCTTAAACGGTGGAGTACTGGAGTGTTAGCCTCCGGCTGGCTCGTAGGGGCTGCGGCTCGGAGAGAGTAATGGAAGGAATGGATTCGATTTATATTTCCTTTTTTTAGACAGGATTAACAAGATTTACTGAATTTTTTTTCTTTGTTTCCAAATGAAACAAAGAATACCAATTAATTTAATTGCCCCATCAAGAATATTTCTCTGCGCCCTCAGCGTGCTCTGCGGTGAATTGAATCAGTTTTCTTTTCCCAATAAAGTAACGTCATCTGTCATTATCAATGTGGGGATCGCTAGACGGTAGAGTCGCTCGACGGTGTCATGCCGCAGACAGGCATCGAATTGCCGAAAAAAGGCATCCGCCGGCTGGTAGTGGCGCAGGGAAATTTCGATGAATTTTTCTATTTCATCCGAATTGTGCGCAACAAAATCATCGGAAAAGTAAATATCCATATCTTTTTCATACAAATTCCAAAGACCTATTCCATTCATGATGGAGTCCCCATTTGAAAAATCGAATCGCCGGCTGAAACAAACGGTTTCTTATTGACGGTAAGCACCAAGCCGTCCAAGGGCGATCTAATTGGATCCAGTTCCTCATCAAAGAGGGTATATACCCTGGCGATGATCTGATCTTTTTCAATTATGTCATTGATCTTGACCGTCGGTGCAAAACGACCACCATGGGGCGCCAGCATCCAGTCCCATGCCTTTAGGACGATGTACTTATCTTTAAATTCACATGGATCTTCAAGGACGTCCAAATACTTCAGCATATTGGTCAGACCTTCGGCCACGGTATTGACAGCTTCCTCGGTTGCCAGGTCACCGCCGCCGCCAGATTCAACGATAATGCCCGGAATGCCTTTGTTGGATGCCTGGGTGAACATGGCGTTCTGCAGGACCGGATAATCACACGGATAAATGATCTCTATCCCAAAAGCTTTGGCCAGTTCCATTGATCTTTTGGCTTCCACCGAGCCGTCTTCATTGAACAGCGTCCAGCGGGTCTCGGCATTATGACCGCAATGAAAGTCAATCATAAAATCAGCATTCTCCTGCACTGTTTTAAAGATGTTGGATGCCATGATTTCGTTAATATTGCCGTCCAACTTACCGGGAAAGACGCGATTGAGGTCCGGCACTCCAAAATAACTGTAAGGTGAAAAGCGCTGACTGCTCCTGAAGGCGGTGATGTTCAGAGCCGGCAGCCCGATAAACGAACCCGCCATTTTAGCAGGATCCAACTCGCGGCAGACCTTCAGAATTCCCAAGGTGCCACAAAATTCGTCACCGTGAATACATCCCTGGGCCCAAAGTTTGGGTCCCGGCTTGGTGCCATGGACTATAATCACCGGGGTTTGAACCGGCAGGCCGTCATTGTATGAAGCAATATCCAGGTAGCCGTTTGCCCGGCTACCGGGTTCAGCAACAGCTGATCCAATCTGCATTTTTTCCATAATTCCTCCTATTAATGGTTCGTTTAGGCAAATGATAGCATCATATCGACCAGTTGTTGTCGATTTTGCCGAGTGCATTGACATGCCTGGGTTGCAGCATTAAATTTTCAGCGAGCTAACTACCCGGCCGGAACCACTTTTCCGCAGCGCAATTGCCGTCTTTAATCAGCGAATTCTCCAATCATAACCAAGGGTTCACCTTTGTGAATCACCCCGTGGGTGTCGAGATTGAGCACCAACGCAATTCCTTTAGGGGAACGCACCTCGGCAACTGGATCTCCGTATGCTGAAAGAATCCGAGCTAAATTCTGGCCTCTGTTGACTTTATCACCACGATTAACCTTCAAGTCGACAAACCCGCTTGCTGGAGCCGGGATGGAAATCAAATTTTTTATCCGGACCGGCGGTGAGCTCCGGGTTGCATCGCCTCGAATCATACCTCGCTTGATCGCTATATTCTGCAGACACTTAAGATAGTAGTCGATGACTTCAGAATCATTGCGTCCTTCGCCGGGGGCCTCGATGAGGATCGCCGGAATCCCGCGCCGAGTCAGAACCGCAAATAGTGAATGCTCCAGCCACTTTTCGCTGACACCAACCACTGCAGGTGCTCCTGAGTCCAGGGCTAACTGCTCGGCCACAGCACCTGCTTCGTCTTGCTGGTGAAAATAGAGCGCAAAATAATTCGAACGATAGCCGTGCAGATCCAGGACAAAATCGGCATTTTGTGAGATAGCTTCTAACAGGTCGTGAGCCAGCAACCGGGTCCAAGTGCCCTCGGAGGCACCTGGAAACACGCGATTAAGATCCAGGTGATCGATTGGACTGAAACGGCTTTTATGCTCCCAGGCCATGATGTTGACAACCGGCAACGCAATGACGGTTCCGCTAAGTTGATCGGGATCCAGCCCGGCAACAAAATGATGGATCGCTCTGGATCCGGCATATTCATCCCCATGAAGACAACCCTGCACCCAGAGCACCGGGCCGGGCCGGGCGCCTTTTACGACAAAAACAGGTAACCCCACGGCTGTCCCGTCAGTTCGCCGGCCAATTTCAAGAGCTCGCCGAACGGACGTGCCCATCTCAACCGAAACAGCCAGTGACTGATTTTGATTGGAATCCATATCTTGTCCTCACGCGATTATTTCATCACCGTGGTGGCAGATGACGTGGATCGAGCGGTGGCAATGATTTTATTGAGTGTTCACCGGCCTTATATCCTCCGGATGTAGCTGAACACGCACCACTCCTTTAGACGGCAATTGCCGACTTTCACGAGTATTGTATTTATTCACAATCATGACAATGCCCCTTGTACCCGCTACTTCCGAGGATACATTCTGACCGCCCAATCGAATAAGGAAGCGATAGAGATCTCCCATGTTAATTTTCTGTTCGATAAAACCCTGAATGATATTCTTACCTTCAAGGAGGTCGACGGCTTCAACCTTGATACGCTGCGGCCTGATGGTCATCAGAACTTGCCGGCCCGTCTGCTCCCCGTCATTCAGAATTTTAGGGTCGAGTTCGAGCGCCAGGTCAAACTCAGTTTCTAACAAAAACCGGCCTTCCCGACTTCGGATGACGCCTTCCAGAAAATTAGTGTCGCCGATAAACTCCGCCACAAACGGATCAATCGGAGATTCGTAAACTTCATCGGGAGGACCGAATTGAACGAGTTGGCCCTTGTTAAAAAGTGCTACCTTATCTGCCAGAGTAAACGCTTCTTGTTGGTCATGAGTGACGTGAATCGCCGTGATGCCGATTTTTTGTTGCAGATTCTTGAGTTCAATTTGCATCCTCTGGCGCAACGCCGCATCGATGTTGCTCAAGGGTTCATCTAATAGCAAAATTTTTGGGCGAATGACGATTGCCCGGGCCAGGGCCACCCTTTGCTGCTGTCCGCCGCTCAACTGGCTTGGATAGCGGTCCTCCAACCCCTGCAGGTTTACTAATTCTAGGGTATTCATAATCCTGGATTGCACTTCTTTTTTGTCTTTTTTTACCTTTCTAAAGCGCAGTCCGAAACCGACGTTTTGTGCAACAGTCATATGGGGAAAAAGAGCGTAGTCCTGAAAAACGAATCCGATCTCCCGCTTATGGAGTTGGCGATCGTTGATCAGTTCGCCGTCCATCATTACTTCACCTTCGGTCGGCGTTTCTAAACCAGCGATGCATCTCAAAGTGGTAGTTTTACCGCAACCGCTGGGTCCCAATAATGCGATGAACTCCCCTTGTCCGGCGCTCAAGGAGACCGGCCCCACCCCCAAAACATCTTTGTACAATTTAACCAAATTTTTCAGTTCCAGGCTAGCAGCTTCCATAACGATCTTTCGAAAATTCGCTTGATGGTGGATCCGTGGAACAGGGGCAGGCGATTCTCTGTCCATCTCAGGCGGCAAAAGCAACGACTGCCCCGGTCCCGATTGAGTTCACTTTCGAATAATGACATGAGAACTCTTGCCGAAAAGAGATTAATTATCCCAATACCTCCTTATTCCAGCGCTCACCGGCCTTGTCGGAGTTTTCAAGCATCTTGACATAATCGATTTTAATTTTACCCAAATTATCCATCTGCTCAGGCGTCAGAAATAGATCCTGTCGATCGGCAGGCAGCATGGCCATGGCTTTCGTGTTGGTGGGCGGGTAACCGCAGATCGTTGAGAATGCAAGCTGCTTTTTGGGATCAAGGGTATAGTTGGCAAACTGGAAAGCCATTTGCCGGTTTTCCTCCGGGCGTCCTTTGATGATGGCCGTGCCAAAATACCAGCCCAAACCGCCTTCTTTAGGGTAAACAAAATTAAGCGGTGCGCCGGCTTTGATGGCCTGATTGGTTCGAGCGGTATAATAAGGGGCGATCCAGATCTCACCGGACACAAAGAGGTTTTTGGTATGTTCGACACTGTCAAGTATGACTGCTTTGTTCTCTTTAACCAGTTGGCGACATTTCTCGATGCCCGGACTAATGTTGGCCTCGGTACCTCCAAACACTTTATTGACAGCATTAAACCAGGTTTCTCCAACCCAGGGCCATTTGGGGATACCTACCTTGCCTTTAAAAGCCGGATCCCACAAATCATACCATGAGGTGACATCTTTGGAACTTGTCTTGGTGTTGTAAGCCAGCCCATAAGGAGCTACGACTTTTCCAGCATGGTAGGGATTTTTAAAAGCCGGGTGAACATCTTTCAGGTTCGGTATGTTTTCATTGGTCCACTCTTCGAGCAGTCCAACGGAACCCAGCTGCATGGCGTTGATCTGCTGGACATGGATGAAGTCGAAGCTCGGGTTACCCTTTTCGGCACGTACGCGTACCATTTGTGAAGCCGAGTCTCCGGAGGAAATGATGATTTTACAATTATTCTCTTTGGCAAAGGGCATCGTAAATGATTGCTCAAACCATTTTTTCCAGGTGCCGCCGGCAAACAGGAAATTCAAATCGACCTGCTTGGCTTCAGCTATTTTGGGGGTTAAAAAATTCAGGCCATAGCTTGCGCCGGCCATCGTGCCCGCCGCTCCCAGGGTTGTCTTTAAAAATTGTCTTCTGCTGTAACTCATAATGTGCCTCCTTTCAGCTAATGTTATTTTGTACGGCCATTCGGGGTCTCTGTGTTATCAGCGCCGGCTCAGAATGATACAGAGCGACATAAATTCTATAACATACATACACAGCGTTTAGCACGTTTGGCCCAATGCGGTAGATTAAAACACAACGATTTACTAGGCGAATAAGCTATTTTCATAATGCTGTGTATTATTAATGTTGCATGACGGAACTGAGTCCGACCAGTTTCTCCAAAATATAGCTAAATGCGATAATCATAAATACCTGTATGGTGGTAATCGCAGCAATCATCGGATTACTGTCCCAGGTCAAAAAGGTAAAAATTTCAATCGGCAACGTCGTGGTTCCGGGGCCGGTCAGAAAAAGTGCTACGTTAACGTCTGTAAATGAAATGATAAAGGAGAAAATAAATGCAGCCATAATTCCAGAAAAGGTCAGTCTCAAAGTAACCAGGAAAAAAGTCTGCCAACGATTCGCTCCCAAAGTGCGGGCAGCCTCCTCAAAAGCGGGATTCAACCCGGCCATGCTCGAATAAATAGCACGAATGGCGATGGGTATGGTAATGATGACATGCCCGATAACCAGCCGCAGACTGCCGCCGATAAAAACTTTGGATAGAAAAAGAAGCAGGGCAATGCCCACCAGCATATGGGGAATCATCAAGGGTGATAGCAAAAATGTTTGAATCAGTGAAGATAGCGGGAACCTGTAGCGGGTAATGGCGATCGTCGCCAGCAGCGACAAAAGGGTCGAAATTAAAGCCACGAAAATTGCGATTTTGAGGCTGATGTTGAAAAAGGCATTCATAAAAGTCGGGTCTTTGAAAAATTCAGCGTACCAGCGGAATGAAAATCCTTGGGGCGGGAACGCATTCAGAGCAGTTTCGTTAAAGGAAGTGAAAATGACAACAATCACCGGTGCGAGCAGGTAGAGATAAACAGCAACGAGGAAACTGCCAAACAGAAGTCTCGAAGCTCTCATGTCTTCCTCCCTCTGCGTGTAACCGGCAACAGTACGTTAAGCACTAAAAGAACAATCACAAACTCCATCAAAAGCAAAATAAATGCGGTGGCCGAGCCAAAAGGCCAGTTGAGAGATGAGATCATCAGTTGATAAATCAAAGTACCCATGGTGTGGATTTTGGGTCCGCCCAAAAGCGCCGGGGTGACAATAGCGCCGGCAGTAAGCGTAAAGACAATAATCGATCCGGAAAGCACTCCGGGAAGACTCTGGGGAATGAGAATGTGCACGAACACATACCATCTGTTAGCCCCAAGGCTGGATGCGGCTTCTTCAAGACTGACCGGGATTTTCTGAATCGCGGACACGATGGGAAGTACCATGTATGGCATCAACACCTCAACGATGCCAACTACAACCGCCGTGTGCGTATTAAGAATTTTTACCGGTGTTGCGGTAAGATTGAGTCCAATCAGAAGGTTGTTTACCAGCCCTTCCCGGCCTAAAAGGACAATCCAGCCGTAAGTCCTGACAATGATTCCGACCATAAGCGGTACCAGCAGCAAAAAGATGTAAAATCCCTTTTTGGACGACCGGGTCCGCGCCAGAAAATAAGACAGGGGATAGCCCAACAGAAGTGAGAAAAAGGTAACAGAGAAGGCCAGCCAAACCGTATAGAGTAAGACCCGCCGGTAAAAAGGGTCTTTAACAAAGCGCAGGTAGTTTTCAATGGTGATATCGGTGGTAAAAATCTCCATTGGCTTATAGGTAAAGAAACTGACGGCCAGCATGTAAAGCTGAGGTACTACCAGAAAGGCAAAGAAAAAAAGAACCGGCAAAAATAATAGTGGCACGTGGGGCCGCTGCCAGAGGGCAACGGCTTTGCTCTCAGCTAGGGTGGATTGCATGGTCTATAAAACCTATCCCTCGATGTAGTCTTCCAATTCGACGGCTTTTAACCGATTAATTTCCTTAATGAAATTTTCAATCATCTCTTTAAACAATGCCTGCCCCTTTTCCGCACTGGCAATAGAGGCGTCACCAAAAATTCCCGATTTGGTGACCGTCTGGGTTCGCGGCAATCCACAAAATACAACCTGGTTGAAGACCTCCGTAATGTCAAAATTGAAAAGACCGGACTTTGATTGGGGAATCTCTAACTTCGCCCGGTCCATATTGACCAGAGCGCCGGCACTGACGAGCATTCGGGATGTCTCACCTTCGTCTGCATGATAGCGAATGGGAGATTCCAGAACGTCGACAGACTCTTGGCACAGCAGCCAGGAGTGAAGAACCCCGATTATTTGTTTAGTGAAATCAATTTTGAGCTTGATGGCGGCAGTTTCAATCGCCGAGTTGTTGCCGCCGTGGCCATTTAAGAGAATGATTTTTTTAAAGCCGTGGTGAATAAGGCTTTTCACCACATCGACAATTAGACTGGTAAGGCTTTCCGGCTGCACGCTGAGGGTTCCTGGAAAATCGTAGTGGTTAAATGAAACCCCGGTTTTGAGGACCGGGGCAACGAGCACCCCGCATGCCGTTGCAGCTTGGGTGGCCAGATAAAGAACGTTGATTGAATCGGTGGCCAGGGGGAGGTGGGGTCCGTGCTGTTCAATGGATCCGATCGGTAAAATAATGAGATCGTCGCTTTTGAGGTACTCCTGAACGTCAAACCAGCTAAGCTCTTCCATTAGTGCAGATTTCATGGTGGGTTCCCCTTATGGTTTAACTGTTTTAGGGTGGAAATTCTGCGTTTTACCATAAAAATCCAAACATCATTATAGCCATGTTCAGAATTTTGGGAGTATGAGCTGCTACATGGTGGTAATATAAGATGAATATCGACAACCTATCAGCGGGTTCAGGAACCTGTCAAGCAAAATCTGGTTGGCTTTTTTTTCCTGAAAAACCAAGAAACCTCGCTCAACGAGCAGGGCTTCATATCCTTGCGACATAAGTGTTTCGGCTAAATTTAAATACTATTCGCCGGTGAATACCGGCTCACGCTTCTCCAGAAAGGCCGTAAAGCCCTCGACGCGATCCTTGGACACTCCGACGACCGCACTGCCCTCTTCTTCTACCTTCAGTCCCTGCTCGAAGCCTTCATACTCGCCGGCAGATATTGCTTTGAGAACACAACCCACCGCCAGGGGCGGTCGCTTGACCAGTTTTTCGGCAAATTCAACCGCCGTGTCGATCAGTTTATCGGGTGAGGCCAGCTGATTCGCGAGTCCGGCTTCAAGAGCCTGCTGCGGGTTGATGCGAGTGCTGAACAGAATCATATCCAGGGCCCTGGCTTTACCCACAATCCGCGTTAATCGCTGGGTACCACCCCAGCCGGGGATGATGCCGACGTTAAGTTCGGTAAGGCCGACGTTTAAGTTCGGATCATCGACCATGATCCTGAAATGGCAACTCAGTGCCAGCTCCAATCCTCCGGCCAGAACGTGGCCGTTTATAGCGGCAATCACGGGTTTTGAAAAACGATCGAGCCGGGTCCAGAGTTCGCGGCCTTTAGGAGAGGTTTTGTGAGCGTTGGCCGAATCACTCAAATCAAAGCCGGCCGAAAAAGCCTTTTCCCCGCCCCCTGTGATAATCAGCACCCTCACCTCCTGGTCGTTTTCAACTTCGTCAACTGCCTTTTCAAAATCGGCCATCAACCCCCAGTTCCAGGCATTGACCGGGGGGTGGTTGAGGGTGATGATGCAGATGTGGCCTTTTTGTTCTACAGTTAAATTTTCGTAAGTCATGCTGTTTTCTCCTTTTAAAATGCTGGGGGGCCAGGAAGTTAGATAAAGAATACGTGCTTTCAGAAATATATCTTTTAAGTATAGCCACAAACAGGTGGTGAACTATCGCACCAGCCTCTCCTCTGCTGCGATTTACGCCTTCGATCTTGTTACGAATATGGCGGTCATCATTTTTCCCTGCCAATTGAGCCGGAGCACTGTTGGAGGAACGTCTTGCCTGACTCCCCAGTTCGTACTTTTCTTCCTGGGGCCACTTATGTGTCAAGTCGCAAACATCAATGTGTAATTGGCACAATTTCTTATATACCTCAAGATCCTCCACATCCAAATAGTTCTTCTTTTCCATGGCTCTCTATACCGAATACCTTCTTTTCCTGACACCTGAAACCCGTCACCTGAAACCTATATCCGCCTCCTATACAAACTTAAAAGTCTCATCAATTGACCGGCTGCATCGACTCAATAAACGCCTCAAGCCTCGTCTCCACCTGTGCATCGGAATAGGCTCGCGGATCATTTTGATCGGCTTCGATGACAACTGCCGGTTTGCCTGTGATATTCGCCAATTCATTCTGCATGTGGTACATGCCCACGGAATATGGTTTACAGGAACGGTTGGAATGCATGATAAAGCCGGTCAGTGAAAATTCATCGATCAAGCTCGCCAGGTAGTTAATCCGGTCCTCGAAACCGGTATTGATATAAACATTCAGATAACTTTTTGCGACAGCCTCATACGGATCGGCATTCTCCTCTACCGGATAGTTGCTGTACTGGCCCCAACTGTTGGCGTATGTGGTGACGACCAGCGTGCATTTTTGTTCTTCGAAGAATTTCTCCAAACGCCGCATTTTAAACCAGACCGGCAGGTTGTCCCAAAGTACCCTATATTGCTCTTCAGGAAGGGATCCAATTTTCTTCTCAGCCCGTGCGGCAACTTCTTCATAAAGCAATTTGTTATAATCCACACACGCCTGCGTTCCGCGCAGGGTTACAATCGGTCCTAGGTGAATAAAGGTATCCAGGCTGTTAAATGGTGAGGGGAGCGTCTTTCCTAATTGAAGCATCTTTTGCCAGTAGCCGGCAGCTTCACGGCTTAAATAAAGAACTTCCCTCAATTGGTCCCGGTCAAAGGGTTTGCCGCTAAAATCGGCCAGAAATTTTTCAAGATCCTTAAACTGTGATACGGTATAATCGATTAAATCCTGGGTCAATCCATCATGCAGAAAAGGCGTGTCAACGATGAAAAGCGGAACATCGTATTTGCGGGCGATGACTTCATACCACTTGATAACTGTTTTACAAATGTTGGTGGAGCACAACAAAAAATGGGGTGCCGGCAGTCCGGCCGCGGGTCCGCCCTGGGTGATGTCGGCACCGAAATCCGTACGGGCATAGGCACAAATATCCTGGGAAAAACCTTCGGCCTCAGCCGATTCCATCAAATCAATGGATTGATGGTTGGCCGCACACATGGCGGCATAATTTTCAGGATAAACCGGCAAGACGTCCATCGCATAAAGAAACTCCACCGGAGCACCGCTGGTAATCCAGGCAATGGGCTTTTCCTTCGTGGTTTTTGCTTCAATGTAATAGTCCGTTAGAAGCTCTTTCATTTTGTGATAGGCATCGAATTTGGTCATGACACGGGCACTCCGTAACAAATTGATCGATAGGTTGTGATTAATGTATCAATACTGGCCGTAGTCTATAATTTTCACGAGGTCTAAGGTGTAAGGTTAAAGGTACCAGGATGATAAACGAATTTATTTTCATTGGGCCCTATTTCTCCAGCATTTCACAAAAGGCGCTGATTCTGGTTCTGACGGCGTCGAAGTTGGTCATGGTCAGTTCCAGATCGATGAAGGCAACCGGAACACCTGCGTCTTTGAGATGTTTCATGAGCTGGGGCCGGTCAAAGGCGTCCGGTTCGCAAAATTTTATGTACCAGAACAAAACGCCCTCGGCACCGGATTGTTTTACTTTTTCCAGCAGATAGGGATGTCGGTCATTATCCGGATTGTAGATACAGCAGCACGGCGCCGGATTAAAAAGAAAGTCTGTGATTCCTTCCACCAAATTATCAGCATTCAACCCATCTTTCGAAACAGTTCGCCAGCCATTGGCAAAATCATCATCAACAACATAAGCTTCCAATTCGTCAATAATTTTGTAAATCTCAAGCGGATCAAAAACCATACCGCAAAGAAGCAGCTTCGGACGGTCGCCTTGACCTCCCTCCAGGTCTGCCAGATTTTGCAGCAAATCTTCAAGCATGCGGTTGTAGACATCGGCCGGCAAAAAGAACCCGGTCTTGATCGCGGTATAGAAATCATGGTTTTTAACAATTCCGGGCTTCTCACGCCGGATCCGGTAAAGGCGGCGTTGCAGTTCTCGAGTGCGGCCGTGCAATTTCGCCGCATTGGACAACGATTCCGATGTAATTTTATTGCCGGTGATTTCTTCCAACCCATCGATTACGGATTTTACGACACTTGTCAGATAATTGTGACGGGCTTGCTCGGTGCGCGTAATCGGTATTGAAAGCTCCAGCGTGGGTTTGGTGAAAACCCGGCGATAAATCTCTCTCAGATTGATTAACGTGTCGCAAAGTGACGTAAACGCATAAGCCTTTACCATGTGAGCGGCGTCTCTCAGCTCGAGTTCCATCGCCGAACGCGCCACCGAACAGCAGTAGGATTGAAGATGCGCATCCGCCTTCTCAATCGCCAGATTATTGCCCCACAACTGGACCGGATAGCCCCCGGCAGCCTCGATCAACTCCAGGGGGAAATAAGCCGGCATGACGCCGATGACCGGGCGATCCAGTTCCGTTTCATGCTTCTGGATGGTCTTGGAAACATTGTTTACAACTTCATGAAAATTTCGAAACACGGAACATCTCCTGAAAGATTAATAGATTCAAATGAGCAATTTGCTTATTTCAGTACTTTAGCCATAACTATCTGCAGTGATGGAGTACTGGAGTGTTGGAGTGATGGATAGGATTGAATCCTATCTGATTATATATCTATTACTTCATCAATCGCAAACTTTCACTAAAAATAACTTACATATTTTCTGCTTATTAGACTTCAACGTTCCTATTTACCCAAAACGTTTAAGTCATTCTCCCGGCCCATATAACCGGAAATCAGAAAATATATCAGAAAATATTAATAATCTTCTCTCTCAATAATCGTCGCCACCCCCTGTCCGCCGCCAACACAGGCATTGGAGCAGCCATACCGTCCACCTTTTGATTCCAGAATTCGGGCCAGGGTACCGGTCAGGCGAATACCGGTTGCTCCCAGTGGGTGACCGATGGCTGTGCCGCCGCCCATCACATTGACGGTCTCCGGGTCAAGCCCCAGTTCCGCAATGCAATTGAGCGCAACAATAGCAAAGGCCTCGTTGATCTCCCAGAAGTCGATATCCGAAGCCTTAAGCCCCGCTCTGTCAAGGGCCTTCTGGCTGGCCGGAACCGGACCGTGTCCCATGATGGTGGGATCCACACCGGCAAACCCGATGGATCGAATGGTTGCAAGAGGTTTGATCCCTTTCTTTTTGGCCGTGTCTTTGGACATCAACACCATGGAAGTTGCACCGGCGTTTAACGGTGATGAGATGCCGGCGGTGATCACGCCGTCCTTTTTGAAGGCCGGTCTCAAAGAAGCGATGCCATCCAGGGTGGTGTCCGCCCTGACGGCCTGGTCCTTGTCCACCACCATCTTCGATCCATCAGCCTGCTCGGCTTCGATGGGCATTATCTCACCATCGAAAAAACCTTCTTCCTGTGCCCGGGCTGCACGCTGGTGAGAGCGCACGCCCCAATTGTCCATATCCTCTTTGGTATAGTCGGTCTGTGCAAAAAGTTTCTCAGCCGTGAGCCCCATGTTCATGCTGGTCATCATGTCCCAGTGCTGGTATTTTGGGTCCATGAAAAGGGTCATATTCGGAACGATTGCGCCCCTGTCAATCAACGGCGCGCCCATGGGCACCCGGGTCATGTGCTCCATGCCGCCGACAAGCACGACATCGGCAAATTCCTGGGCAATTTCCATGAATCCGATGTGAATTCCGGCCATGGCGGAACCGCATTGCTGATCGACGAATTTGGCAGCAATGGTCTCCGGCAGATTGGCTAAAAATAACGGGTTGCGCCCGCCATAGGCCCATTGTTCGCTGACACCGGTGGCGCAGCCCACCAGAAAATCATCGATTTCTTCGGGTTCAATGCCGCTTTTTTTGATGACTTCCGGCAGAATTTTGGCCAGCAGTTCATCGGCTCTCATCTTGCAAAACCAATCCCGTGCCGGGTCATTGGGTCTGGAGCGCGATTGGGCTGTTCTTAAATATCCAGCGATGACTACGTCTCTCATGATGACACCTCCATTGGCTTAGTTGATTAGTTTATTTGTTGAATGGTTGATTAAGTTAATATTCTTGATAAAATTTCTGATCTTTTTCCGCCATTTCTTTGATTAATTCCGCCGGCTTAAAACGAAGGCCATACTGTTTCTCCAGAGCCAACAGCTTGCCATATACGTTTTTAAGGCCCCATTTGTCGGCATAGCGCAGGATGCCGCCGCGATAGGGGGGAAAACCGGTACCGTATATCATGGCCAGATCCATATCCTGCGGACGGTCACAGATGCCCTCTTCTATCATGAGGGCTGCCTCATTGATACCGAGGGCCAGCAGGGTGTCGGTAATGTCCTCTTTGGACATTTCTTTGGGTGCTACCCCGTTGTCTTGGTGGTATTTTTGAACCACTTCCGTCACTTTGGGATTGGGAACCGGTTGATCGCCGCTGTAATCAAAATACCCGGCCCCGGTTTTGCGGCCGTAACAACCGGTTTGATAGATCAATTCAGTCAGCGGGTGCACCTTGTAACGATCACCCAATCTTTTTTCAAACGTCTTGTTCACATGATAGCCGATATCGATACCGGTCAGATCCGCCAGAGTTGCCGGTCCCATGGGCATGCCAAAATCCAGCATGGTCATTTCAATGGCCGCGCCATCCACCCCATCCGCCGACAGGTATACGGCTCCGCCTAGAAGGCCGCCAAGCTGTCTTGACACATAAAAGCCGGGGCCGTCATTGACGACGATGGGTATTTTCTTGATGGCCCGGGCAAAGCCAACGCTGGACGCCAGGGTCTGATCGGATGTCTTCTCGGCACAGATAATTTCGAGCAGCATCATGCGATGGGCCGGATTGAAAAAGTGCAGCCCAATCATGCGGCCGGGGTCTCCCAGGATTGAAGCCATCTCGGTGATCGGCAGGGCCGAGGTGTTGGTGGCAAATATGACATCAGGCCTGCAAATACCTTCGAGTTTTTTCCAGATATCCTGCTTGACATCCATGTTTTCCAGCACGGCTTCAATAATCAAATCAACATCCTTTAAATCCTCCAGAGAAGCGGTCGCTGTCAGTTGTTGTTCCAGCATGTTTTCAAGATCGGCCGGTTTTATTTTCCTTTTTTTAATCGGGTAATCAAAGGTTTTGCGCACCGAACCGACGCCCTTTTCCAATGCCTCATCATTGATATCCCAGAGAACCGTCTCAAATCCGCCTTTAAGCAGCAAACTGACGATACCGGATCCCATGACACCCCCGCCCAGCATGGCCACTTTTTTAACCTTGGCCGGCTCGATACCTTTTATGCGCGGCAACCTGCCGGCGGAACGAGTGTTCAGGAAAATGCCGATCAGATTTTTAGCCACATCCGACACCGCACAATCGGCGAATAATTCTGCTTCTCTTTTGAGATCGGCGTCGATATCATAGCTAAGCCCCTTGTCAATCGCTTCAACCGCTTTGAAGGGAGCAATATAGCCTTTGGCCTGGGCCGCCATCATGGCTTTGGTGAAGTCCATCATGGCTTTTTTTTCGGCTGCGCTGGGAATCCAGTAATGGCGGTTGCGGGTGGCACGGGCTTTAACATTCAACTCACCTGTGACAAACCGACCGGCAGCTTTAACCGCTGCATCAACAACCTCTTCCGGATCCGTCACCTCATCAACCAATCCCCGCTGATGGCCGACTTCAGCTTTGATGGGCTTGCCGATGGTAATCATCTCCAGGGCATAGCGCAGGCCGATCAGACGCGGCAATCTCTGGGTACCACCGGCTCCGGGAATCAGACCAATCTGTACCTCAGGCTGCCCCAAATTGATACCCTTTGCTGCAACCCGATAATGGCAGCACATCGCAATTTCCAGCCCGCCTCCCAGACAATTGCCGTTGATAGCCGCCACAACAGCCTTGGGTCCGGTTTCGATGTGGTTCATAAACTTCATGCCTTCCATCATCCCTGATACCAGCTCTTCTTTGTTTTCGATATGCTGAATTTCGGTGATATCCGCGCCGGCGATAAAATTTTTGCCGGTTCCGGTTAAAACTATGGCTTGGACAGCAGCATCCCCATAGGCCTCGCCGAAGGCCTCCGCCAGATCCGATCGAAACTGTGTCGACAGCTGATTAACCGGTGGATTGTTCATCGTGAACACGGCCACATTGTCCCTCAGATCCAGCTGAATTGTTTTAAAATCTGTCTTCATTTTTATCTCCCCCTCTCCGAATTAGCTATTGGTTATTTAAATCGTATGTTCATTTCTGCTTCTTCGCCTCTTCATCCCGCAACACCTTCCTGAGAATCTTACCTACCGCAGATTTTGGAAGCTCATCGCGAAACTCGACGATTTTGGGCGCTTTGTATGCGGCCAGTTTCTCTCTGCAAAAACCGATAACATCTTCTTCTGTCAAAGTTTCACCTGCTTTGGGAACCACGAAGGCTTTTACGGTCTCGCCCCGGTATTCATCGGCAATTCCTACTGAGACGGCATCGGCAA
Organism: Olavius sp. associated proteobacterium Delta 1; assembly: GCA_902749685.1. Classification (GTDB taxonomy): domain Bacteria; phylum Desulfobacterota; class Desulfobacteria; order Desulfobacterales; family JAFDCJ01; genus JAFDCJ01. Next base: position 29,036 of record CACVKW010001168.1, read on the forward strand.
TTTTCGGATGCTGATAGAGCACTTCGTCAATTTCCCGCGGATAAACATTATAGCCGCCCGCAATAATCATGTCTTTTTTACGATCGACGATGGCAAAATAATCATCCTCATCCTGTACGACGATGTCACCGGTGTACAGCCAGCCGCCCTTCATCTGCCCGGCGGTTTCCGCCGGGTTGTTCCAGTATTCTTTCATCGTCAGTGGGCTACGAATGATTAATTCTCCCGGTTGACCTTGGGGGACATCTTCCTCACCGGCTGCTAGATCGACGACCCTGACATCAGTATCCGGAAAGGGGATACCAATGCTGCCGGCTTTTTTCATCCCAAAAAGCGGATTCGCAATTCCAAGGGAGGTGGTTTCGCTCATGCCCCAGCCTTCGCCGTAGTTGATGCCCATATCCTGGGTCTGATCGATAAGCTCCAGGGGCATTGGTCCACCGCCGCTATTAAATAAACCCAACTTTTTGCCCAGTTCCAATTCCTCGGCCTTGGGGTGGTTGATGATGGCATTGATCATGGTCGGGACGGCCGGGAAAAAGGTAATTTTCTCGAAGTTGGCCAGCTGTCCCATAAATTCATCGAGCTCAAAACGCGGCACCAGAATTTGAGTGGCACAGTTAAACATGCCCCAGTTTAAAACAACGATCGTTCCATAGATATGGAAAAAAGGCAAGACCGCCATAACACTGCGTTTCTCGGGAGGCGTCAAATCGGTAAAGGCGGAACCCCACAGGGAGCACTGCATCGTGGCCGCTACCAGATTCCCGTGAGTGAGAACAGCACCCTTGGGTAAGCCGGTGGTGCCGCCGGTGAACTGGATCAGGGCCGGGTCGTCCTGCAATATGTTAATCCGGGACAACCGGGTGCCGGATGCATTGACCAGCACCTGGGAAAAATGATGCCAGCCTTCTTCCAGTTCCAATTCCTCGGGCGTGCTCTGTCCGAATCCTTCGATGAAATCCGTAACCCGGGTGACGACAACCCGGGCGATCTCCACTTCCTGGCAAAGCGGTCGGATATTCGGCAACACCATATCGAAGGTGAAAAGCGTGGACACCCCGGTATCGGAGGTAAGGGCTTTCAATTCATCAACCGTATACATGGGATTCAGGTTGACAACGACAGCGCCCAGATTCAAAGCGGCATAATAGGCAATGATATACTGGGGACAATTCGGCAGGTGAACCCCGATGCGATCACCCTGTTTAACGCCCATCTCCCCCAGGGCATTGGCCATTCGCAGAACCTGCTGTTTAAGATCCCAGAAGGTTATTTCGGTGCCGTAAAAATTAGTTGCCGGTTTGTTCGGAAAATTACCGGCAGGAATGTCTAAAAAATAATGAGCGGCAATTCGCGGATAACGGATGGTTAAAGGAACATTGTAATCATAATGACGCTGCCAGGGTCTGCTTTCCATAGTTCACCTCCGGTAACTAAAAGTTGAGCGTTTTACTTGAAAATCGGACTGTGGCCTTAAATGGGCATCGCTTGAGGTTTGAAGCGAAATCGGATTTGATCTTGTTTTAAAAAACGTATTCAACCAATTTTGCCACTTCCGCATTCCGACTTCTGATTTCATTCCCCTCAGCCCGAATTGCTCATTCCTATGTTTTCTTTCCGACTTCCGCATTCCGCATTCCAAATTCAGCCTTAAATCCCACCAAACCCTTCATCGGCAATTTCTATGGCCGCGGCACAACCGCCTTTGATAGCCTCCATCTTGCCGGATGTCAACGGAAGCTCCGTTTTGATGAAAAACTCCGCGGTTTTGATTTGGCCTTCGTAAAAAGCGACATCTTTTCTTTTGGGTTTGCCGGCAAGCTTTTCACTGGCCACGGCCGCCCGCCACAACAGCATCCATGCCATAATGGTATCCCCCATGGCATATAAGAACGGCAGGGCATGGGCAAAGGCCACTTTAAAATTTTCCGACATGGCCATTTTTCCGATGTGCATTGCAATTTCGCCAAGGCGGTTGGCGGTGTTCTCAACGGTTTCGGCAAGATCTTTTAAGTTCTCGAATTCTTTAGCCCGGGCAGCTGTTTTCTGAATTTCTACCAGAAAGTTCATGAAAACCATTCCCTTTTTCATACCGATTTTGCGTGCCAAAAGATCCATGGCCTGTATTCCGCTGGTGCCTTCATAAATCGAAGTAATCTTACAGTCCCGTGCATATTGCTCAACCAGGTAATCTCTTGTGTATCCGGCCCCGCCGAAGACCTGGATGGCTTGAACGCAGACTTCGTGCCCTTTAACCGCCATATAATCTTTAACGATGGGGGTCAGCATCGAGAATAAATCTTCGAAGCGTTCCTGCTCTTCTTTTGAATCGGTAATGAGCGCCTGGGATCCGCTGCGGGTCATGAAATAGAAAAAGCTGCGCATACCGTCCACATAGGATTTCATCCACAATAGATTGCGGCGAACATCCGGATGCCGGATGATGGCCACCGAAGGCGCACCATGATCGGCAAAATTCTCAAGATCTCTGCCCTGGATCCGTTCCCGGGCGTAATTGACTGCCAGCAGATAGGCGGCGGAAGCATATGACATGCCCTGCAGGCCGGTACTCATGCGGGCGTGATTAATCATGTTGAACATGATCTTCATGCCCTGGCGTTCTTCTCCCAGCAGATAACCGATGCAATTTCCCTTGCTGCCCAGCGTCATGCTGCAGGTCGCACTGGCATGGATGCCGTGCTTTTCTTCAACCCCCGAGCAGACAATGTCATTGCGATCGCCCAGGCTGCCGTCTTCATTGACAAAAAATTTGGGGACTAGAAAAAGAGAAATGCCCTTGGTGCCGGGAGGGTCACCTTCGATGCGTGCCAGAACCGGATTGATAATATTCTCAGCCAGATCATGTTCTCCGTTGGTGATAAAGATTTTACTGCCGGTCAGCGAGTAGGTCCCATCGTCATTTTTGACAGCCGTCGTGGTCAGGGCTCCGACATCAGATCCGGCTTCGGATTCGGTCAGCAGCATGGTGCCGCCCCATTGCGCTGCGGTGAGTTTTTTTACATATTTATCTTTCTGTTCCGGTGTGCCGAACAGATTAATAATGTGCGCGGTGCCGTTGCCCATGGTGGCATAGCAGTACAAGGCCCAGTTGGATCCCAGAAAGTACTCGGCGGCGGCGGCCCCGATAAAGGCCGGTGCGCCCTGTCCGCCCATATCCTCGGGTACTCCCAGATTGTTCCATTCACCCTCTAAAATGAGTTTATACACCCGATGAAAACTTTCAGGCACTTTGACCGTACCGTTTTCAAGCTTTACTCCCTGCTCATCTCCTTCCGCCATAAGCGGCAACAGTTCTTTAATTGCCAGGGCCCGGGCTTCGGTCAGAATCATATCACAGGTTTTTCGATTGAATTCCTGGTATTTTTCATTTTTTAGGATCTCTTCACACTGCATCTGTTCCCAGATTACAAAATCCTGGTCGCGTCTGTCTGCTACTTGTTGTGCCATGGTATAAAACTCCTTGGGTTGCGAATTTTGAGTTGCGAGTTACAAGTTACGGGTTTCGGGCAGCGAGTGTCGCCGTCAAATCAGATAATAGCCTAATTAATCCGCCCTGGTCAACATCATGATATATTCATCAGGTTTTAAGGTACAAACATATTTTCGCCACACCTGTTTTCGCTGTTTTTCAGGGCGGCGTAATTAAAGGTCCGCCCATAACTTGTCAACTTGGGAAGAAAATATTTAATAAATTCTGCAAAACGTGCAATGCAATACATGAATATCGTGCAATAAACTACACATAAGAACCATTAATAATATTATGTAAATTTTGTCAATATAATTTTTATAATTTTTCACTTGACATCTTTTACCATTCTGAATTATTGATGATAGTCAAGTCTTTACCTGAGATTTTTACGCTTTTCTCATCCCTTCACCGCAAACTGAGGAATCCATGAAGATTAGCGAATTGGTCAAGCGAACCGGAGTTCCCAAAGAGACCATTCATTTTTATATCCGAGAGGGATTGCTGCGAAAACCCCGCAAATCCGGCGTCAATTCAGCAGAATATAACGAACGTTATGTTGACCAGATTCAGATGATCAAGGATCTGCGAGATAATTTTTACCTTCCGATTCCTGAAATTAAAAAAGTTGTAAAGGAATTTAAAAAACAATCCCCCTCCGACCAGGCTGTTTCGCAATTTTACAGCCGATTCTTTCGACCGGCAGACCGCCTGCTTGCCAGGGAGGTAATCGGCAGAGACGCTTTCCTGCATGCCACCGGACTGGGTCGGAAGTGGCTGAACAAAGCCGAGGAATGGGAACTCATCACGCCGGAACATCACAACGGAGATGTGGTTTTTTCTCCGGATGATCTGGCAATCGGCAAGCTAATGGTCGATATGGATCAACTTGGTTTCGGTCCCAAAGACGGATTTGACCCGGAGGATCTTCGACAGATAGCTGAATTTCTTAAAAAATATGTGGCCACCGCTTCGCGGAAATACTACGAGAACAATCTGGAGAAATTAACCTCAAAAGAATACGCTGTAAGAGCCCCCCAGTATCACGAAGTCATCAGTTTGTTTTTTTACCATCTTTATCGCAAACTTATCCGGCAAGCCACCAATCGCTTAATCGAGCAACGGAAGCCCAAAGACACAGAAAGAAAGGAGGTGAGATAAATTACTCGGAAATTGGTTTAAAATCATTCATATGTAGAGTTCACCAATGACCACATCCAAGGAGGCTAATCATGAACCGTTCGAAAAAGTTTTGTATTGCAATTGTTATAATTACCTGTTTGTCTTTCATAGCTCTTCCCCAGGCCATGGCAGCCGGCCTTACCAGTTTTGACGTTAACAAAATGGGAGACATGTCCGATTTTGACCCCAACAACCCGATAATCCCCACCGGAGATACCATCAAGATCGCTCTTATGGCGTCCTTTTCCGGACCAGCCGCTGTCGTGGGACAGATTTATTTTATCTCCGTCCAGTGGGCAGCCCACGACATCAACAAGCGGGGCGGCATCATGGTGGACGGCAAAATGAAAATGGTCGAGGTCATCAAGGCCAATACCGAGTCTAAGACCGCCATTGCCAAAAAGGTAGCCGAGCGGATGATCCTGCAGGAAAAAGTCGACGTTCTGTGGGGTACCAACGGCAGCCATATCATGAAAGTCATCAACCAGGTGGCCAAGAAATATAAAAAGATTGCCCAATGCGCCGCGTCTCTGTCGGATGATCTCTACGATGCCAAAAACTTCACCCGTTATTCTTTCATGAGTTCATTTCAGACCAACCAGATCGGCCGGGCGGCAGCCTATTATTACGGCAAAAGGCAAAAGGAAAAAAAATTCTATATCCTCTGCCAGGATTACCTGTTCGGCCATGCAATGGCCAATGGCTTCAAACAAGGTCTGAAGGAATATTATCCTGATGCCGAACTCGTCGGCGAGGACTACCACAAACTTTTCTTGACCGACTTTGCCCCCTTTCTAACCAAAATAAAAGCCTCCGGAGCCGAAGTTATCTATACCGGCGATTGGATCCCGGACGCCGCCAATCTTCTCAAACAGGCCCGGCAAATGGGCATTATGCTGCCCTTTGCCAATACATTCCTGGACGAACCCAATATGCTTCACGAAGTCGGGATCGAGGGCACCAAAGGATTGCTGAATATTTCCCAGTACGGCGTTGAAAACCCGTTATTCAAAACACCCGAGCAGATAAAATACTATAAGACCTGGAACAATCTGTGGAAAACCAAGTGGCAGGCACCCTATAACACCCGGTTGTACGAACACGGAACCGGCAACATCGGGTCATACACCCAGCAGACTTACTGGCTGCTGAGTGTAATTGAGAGGGCCGGCAGTACGGATCCTGAAAAAATTATCAAGACCTGGGAGGGCGACTCCTACCGCATGGTAAACGGCAAAGTAATCACCATGCGGGCCCAGGATCACAAAGCGATCCAGAACCTTCATGCTGTTGAGTTTGTCCCACCGGAAGAACAGAGACAATCTTTCAATATTGAACCCTACTACTTCTACAAGGGCACTTCCAGTGTGGGCCCCGTCTTTACAATACCGGCTGATAAGATCATGCCGTTGCTGGACCCGGATTTGAAACGGACCAAGTAAAGAGGCGGGCAATGAGAAGTTTTTTGGTGACTTTTTGTATTGCCCGAGTTTAACGATTCGGTTGACACCGTGCTGATAGCGGGCGGGGATAAACCCCGCCCCTACCCACAAGAAACATTTTAAATATAGAGGAGGGGTTTATCCCCTCCCGAATATTTGACAGACTAATATTGTGTGTTGGAAGGCATAATAAAAAAGTGGTTAAAATAAACTGCCCGACAGTTCATTTTAAGCATTCTTTTATTTCGATTCAGGAGGATAAACTTATGAGTCCGACGACTGCGATGTATGTTTCACAGGGTATACATGGTTTGGCATACGGGATGATACTGTTCCTGTTGGCCTCCGGCCTGACCCTGATTTTCGGCATGATGGGAATTTTGAACCTGGCCCACGCCGCTTTCTTTATGCTGGCTGCCTATTTTTGTTACCAGGTGCTGGCCATGACAGGAAGTTTCTGGCTGGCGCTGCTGATAGCACCCATTGCTGCTGCTATTTTCGGGGTTCTGCTCGAGCGATTTCTTTTAAGACGGGTGCACGCCTTCGGACACATTGGTGAATTGATATTGACCGTGGGAGTCTCACTGGTCATTTTGGAAAGCGTCAAAGTGTTCTGGGGCACTGAGTTTCTGTATATTACGATACCGCCGGTCTTGCAGGGCCTTGTCTCATTTGGGGGCCTTGATTACCCGATTTATCGGCTTTTCGTGATTGGATTGTCCCTCGTGGTTTTAGGTATTCTGGCCCTGATTCTATACAAAACCCGCCTGGGTATGGTGGTGCGTGCGGCCGTTTCCGATGCCGATATGGTTAATTCCTTAGGGATCAATGTACCCCTGGTTTTTATGTTTGTTTTTGGCACCGGCACCTGGTTGGCTGGCGTGGCCGGGGTGGCCATCGCTCCCATTCTTACCGTATTTCCCGGTTTGGGCGATCAGGTGGGCCTGGATGCCTTCATGGTGGTGGTTGTGGGCGGATTCGGCAGTCTCGGGGGTGCCCTCCTGGTTTCCATCATATTCGGGCTGTTAAATTCTTATGGCGTTCAGTTCGTCTCCCAGCTCGCCCCGGTTCTGATGTTTATCTTTATGGCGATTGTCCTGGTAATTAAACCCATGGGTTTATTTGGAGAAAGAGAATAATGAACAGAACAGTTAAATGGATTTTATGGGTTGTCCTGCTGGTTGCCCTGATATTCTACCCTCAGATTTTTGGCATCTACTATACCAACGTCTTCGTCACCTTTTCAATCTTTGCCCTGTATGGCGTTACCCTTAACCTTCTGTTGGGTTATTCCGGGCTCCTGAGTTTCGGACATGCCATGTTCTTCGGCACCGGTGCTTATGGTACCGCCCTGGCTCTGGAACATATCGAGGGATGCCCGCTATTGGTGGCGCTCCTGTTGGGTTTTTTGGCTGCCGTAGCCCTGGCCGTTATTTTGTGCCCGATAATGGTGCGCGTCAGCGGCACGGCATTTGCCATGCTGCACCTGGCATTTGGCCAGCTCATGTTTGTCCTGGCTCTCAAACTGAGAGGAATTACCGGCGGTGAGGACGGCATCGGGGGATTTCCCATACCACCGTTGAGCATTCCGGGCATCATATCCATTGATATGGAAAATCCATTATATTTTTATTACTTTGCCATGACGGTTCTGGTGGTCAGCATCTGGATTCTATGGTTTTTTACCAAAACACCTTTCGGCGGTATCATGGTGGGCATGCGGGATAATGCCAGCCGGATCGACTATCTGGGGTTTAAAGTGCCCCAGAGCAAGGCGGTCATTTACCTTTTCGCCGGCGGTTTTGCCGGAGTGGCCGGTTCAATTTACGCGCTTTTTCAAAACCTGATTTCAGCCGAGGACGGGTTTCACGTCTTCGTTTCCTTTGCACCGATCATGATGACCATGGTGGGCGGCATCGGCAGCTTTTTCGGCCCCATAGCGGGTTCAGCTATTTTTGGCATTATCGAAGAGCTGACCAGCCGGTATACGGAGCGCGTTGAACTGGTGATGGGCTTGATATTGATTCTGGTGATCATGTATGCCCCGATGGGATTCATGGGCTTAGTTCAAATTATCAAAGCAAAAATATTCAGCAAAGAATCTGGTCAAAAACAGTCTGAAAAAGCGATCCTCGAGGAGGCTGCATGAATATTCTGGAAACCAAGGCTCTCTATCACGATTTCAGCGGGTTGAAAGTATTGTTCGATGTCAACCTTGAAGTCAGCGAGGGCGAACGTCACGCCATCATCGGACCCAATGGCGCCGGCAAAACCACCCTGTTCAATGTCATCACCGGCACCTATCATCCGAGCCGGGGGGATGTCTTTTTCAAAGGCAGGAAGGTCACCGGCTTTAAACCGCATAAAATGGTGCGCCGCGGCATGGGGCGCTCGTTTCAAATAACCAGCACGTTTTCCAGACTGACTGCATTTCAAAATATCCGGATGGGCATCCTGTCCAAAAGAGATATTCGTTTCAATATGTTCCGCATGCTGAATAATATGCAGGACGTCACGGCCGAAACCGACGAAGTTCTCAAACGCATCAACTTGGATGGGGAGCGCGACATCCCGGCCAGCCAACTGTCATACGGCAAAAGCCGCTCCCTGGAAATAAGTATGGCCCTGGCGACCGACCCGGACCTGGTCATGCTGGATGAACCCACGGCCGGCATGTCGGTTGATGAAACCCATACGGCAGTTGAGCTGATCAGAAGACTTACTGAAGGCAAAACCATGGTCATCATCGAGCATGACATGGATGTGGTTTTCTCGCTGGCGGACCGTATTACCGTGCTCCACCTCGGAACGATCCTGGCATCCGGCCCACCGGAGGAAATCAGGGACAATCAAGCGGTCAAGGACGCTTATCTGGGTGAAATGGAGGTATAAGGATGCTGTTAGACGCTAAAGGCCTGAACACATATTACGGTGAGAGCCATGTGCTGCAGAACATGTCCGTGGCCGTTGACTCCGGTGAAATTGTCGCGCTTTTGGGGCGCAACGGCATGGGTAAAAGCACCACCATGAAATCCATCATGGGCCTGGTCAAGCCAAAATCCGGTACGGTCTTATTTCAAGGTACGGATATAACGAATTTGCCGCCCTACAAAACGGCCAAAGCAGGCATTGGATATGTCCCGGAGGAAAGACGGATATTTCCGAACCTGTCTGTTCTTGATAATTTGAAGATGGGCATCAAACACGGAGCTGCAGCTAACATCTCCAGCCGGAACAAATGGACTCTCGATCGCATTTTTGAACATTTTCCATTTATGAAAGCACGAACCCATCAAAAAGGCGCCCTTCTCTCCGGCGGTGAACAGCAAATGCTAGCCATTGGCCGAACACTGATGGGAAATCCGGATCTGCTAATGGTAGATGAACCCACCGAGGGCCTGGCTCCAGTTACGGTCAAAGAGGTTCGCGACATCCTCGAAGACATCAACAAAGCCGGGGTTTCGATTCTGCTGGTGGAGCACAATCTCAAAGTGGCCATGTCGCTGGCGGATCGGGTTTATCTGATGGGCAAGGCCCATCTTGGATTTACTGGAACCAAAGAAGAGCTTGACGCTAGACCGGATATTCGCGCCAAATATTTGGAAGTATAGGCGGGTTGCGCGTTTCGAGTTGCGGGGTACAAGGTACAAGATACGAGTTAAGAGTTACGGGGTGCGGGTCGCGCGGTGCGAGGTGCGGGTTGCGAGATACGAGTTACGGGTTGCGAGATACGAGTTACGGGTTGCGAGATACGAGTTACGGGTTGCGAGTGTCGAGTTGACAGTTTCGTGTTACTGGGTAAGGGGTGCGGGTTACGGGTTACGAGTCATAAAGTGCGGATTCCGGGCTTCAGCAGATTGAACGTAATGGTACTATCCGGCGACGGTGTAGCGGACTAAGAATCCTGTCAGTAACCAAACTATTGATTGATAGAGCGAAGCGATTTCCATAAATCTTCAATCTTCAATTTTCAATATTCAATGTTGTTAATGGTTGCGCTATGCTTTATGCGCTTTGCACCTTGCTCTATGCTCCATGCGCTCTGCCCTATCAATCCACATTCCGAAATCCGAAATCGACAAGTGGGGAATATTCGTTATGGGAGAAGTGAAATTTCGCAATATCGGTGACATTGAAATATTTGAAAGCACCCCTATAGAAGAAAGACTGCAAGCTTTCAATACCTATGATCTGCTCAAAAAGGGCGCAGCAATCAACCCGGATGCAACGGCCATCAGCTTTTTCCCTGCGGGCGACAGCTATGACCAGCCGATGCAAGTGACCTATCGTGACCTGATGGCCAATATCACCAGGTCGGCGAATCTATTCCATGATCTGGGAGTCGGACCACAGGATGTCGTATCCTATCTCCTGCCCAATCTTCCGCACACCCATTATGTGCTCTGGGGCGGGGAGGCCGCCGGCATTGCCAATCCAATCAACCCCCTGCTGGAACCCGATACTATTGCCGAAATATGCCAGGCTGCCGGAACCAAAGTTTTGGTCACGTTGGCTGAGTTTCCGGGATCTGACATCTGGCAGAAAGTTATGGAGATTCGAAATGATTTACCCAACCTCAAGGCCATTATCCGAATTATGGGGCCGAACGATGAAAAAGAAGGAATATACGGCTATGATGACATTATCGGCCGTTATAATGGGGCGAAACTGGATTCAAATCGCATAATTGACCCGCAGGATATCGCTTCCATGTACCACACCGGCGGTACCACCGGAACCCCCAAGCTGGCGCCCCATAATCATTTCAATGAAGCTGTGATGGCCTATATGCTCGCTGCAGCGGCTGAGATTAATACCGGCGAGGCAACTCTGTGCGGACTGCCGCTTTTTCATGTCAACGGCACCACGGTTACCGGTTCGATGCCTTTCTCCATTGGTGCCCATGTGGTTCTCCTGGGCCCCCGCGGCTACCGGGACCCATCGGTGATGCAAAATTTTTATAAGATTGTGGATCACTACAAGGCGGTCACCTTTTCTTCGGTTCCGACTGTCCTTTCCGTGCTGCTGGACATCCCCCAAGGCGATGCCGACATATCCTCGCTGCGCTATGCCATCTGCGGAGCGGCGCCGCTTTCAGTAGAGCTTTTCAAACGATTTGAAGCACACAGCGGTATGAAAATACTGGAAGGCTACGGCCTCACGGAGGGCACCTGCGCCTCTTCTTTCAACCCATATTACGGCCGGCAAAAAGTCGGCTCCATAGGATTACGTTTGCCTTATATGCAAATGAAAAGTTTTATTTGTGATGACGATGGAAAATTTGTGCGGGAAGCCGCGACCGATGAAATCGGCTCGGTCTGCATCCATGGGCCGAATGTATTTAACGGCTATTTAGACGATGCACACAATCAAGGCCTCTGGCCCAAAGAAGGCTGGATGAACACGGGAGATTTAGGAAGACAGGATGCGGACGGCTATTTCTGGTTAACCGGTCGCACCAAGGAACTCATCATCCGCGGTGGTCACAACATCGATCCGGCGGCCATTGAGGATCCCCTTTACCGTCTGCCGGGCATCCAGGTGGCGGCTGCGGTCGGCCGCCCGGACCCGCATGCCGGTGAAGTCCCGATTGCATATGTTCAGCTCCAGGATGATAGCGACCTGTCCGAAGCGCAAATACTAGATTATTTGAAAGACGAAATCGGTGAAAGAGCGGCAATACCTAAAGCGGTTTACATTATTGATCAAATCCCTCTGACACCGGTCGGAAAAATATTCAAACCGTCCTTGCGCTGGCAGGCCATTCAACATGTGTATCAGACTGAGCTGAATGCTCTGGCAGATTTAGCGGAATCAATTCAGGTGTCGGTCCGTGAAGATAAAATCCATGGTGCCCTGGCAGTCATTAAGATAAAATCGGCGCCCGACAGAACTATCGATGAACTCAAACAAAAAGTGGATGATATTCTGGCTCGCTACACGGTTAAATATTTGCTTGAAATAATCTAAAATATGTCAAAAACCAACCGACAAGACCTCCTGATCGGAAGTCTTAGTGCCCATTTCACGAACCGTATGGCTAATTTTTTGTATCAATTACTTTTCAAGCGGCAGATCTCGGGGTAGGCCGGTATCTATAAACGTCCACAGCATATATTATTTATCGCCGTAACTAGGCACGGCCCGAAGGCACCTCCAAGCATTCCGAATGAAAATAAGAAAGGAGATTTCCATGAGTAAAAAAGAAGTTGTCATTGTTGATGCGGTGCGCACCGCATTCGGACGCATGGGTGGCACCCTGCGGGATATTTTTGCCTCGAAGCTGGCCGGTGTCGGAATACGGGGTCTGCTCGATAAAACAGGCATACAGGAAAAAGCGCACGTGGACAGCGTTTTTCTGGGAACGGCTCTCGGATGTTCGCATTCAGGAAATCCGGCCCGCTGGGCGGTGCTGAATTCAGGCTTAGGTTATGAAACGTCGGCCTCCTACGTGGAGATGCAGTGCGGCAGTGCCATCGACTCCATCAATCATGCGGCCTGGAAGATACTGGCCAACCAGGCCGACATCATCATTGCCGGCGGTATGGAGTCTTACAGCCAGGCCACATGTAAATTTTCAATGGCCACTGTACCCTATCGACTCATGCCGCCGCTGCCGATTGCACCGCAGCTTTCACCGGTGGCCGATGAACAGATCGGGATGGGGCAGACGGCCGAGAATCTGCAGCAGATGTACAATATCCCCCGCGAAGAAATAGACGAGTTTGCCTGCAACAGCCAGATACGCGCCAAAAAGGCCATGGAAAGCGGTTATTTTGAGGACGAAATCGTGCCGGTGACCATTCCGGGAACCCGCAAAACACCTGAAATCGTATTTGATACGGATGAGCATCCGCGCCCCGATACCACCCTGGAAGGGCTGGCCAAACTGCCGCCGGCCTTTACCGAAAATGGTACCGTCACGGCCGGCAATGCCTCGGGGCGAAATGACGGGTCGGCATTTGTCCTTATGATGAGCGCCGCAAAAGCAACTGAGCTCGGGTATCAGCCCATGGCAAAGTGGTTATCCGGTGCCGATTACGGCTGCGATCCCAAAATCATGGGCATCGGTCCGGCTTACGCCGTTCCGATTGCGATCAAGCGCGCCGGCCTGACGCTCTCCGACATGGATGTCATGGAGTGCAACGAGGCTTTCGCGGTACAGAATCTGGCCGTTGTCAGGGAACTCGAGAAACAAAGCGGCCAAAAAATAGATATGAACAAGTGGAATCCCAACGGCGGGGCCATTGCCTTCGGCCATCCCAACGGCGCATCGGGTGCCCGCATCTGCATGTTTGCCATGCGCGAATTGATTCGCAGCGGCGGCCGGTACGGTTTCTTTTCTTCCTGCTGCGGCGGCGGGCTGGGCGTTGCGACGGTGATTGAGAACCTGCAACGGTAGATAAAATGAATATCGATGATTGAAAATTGAATATTTGCCAATTTTCCATTCGAACTCCTGAAAGTGGCCGGCAATAGTATTAAGTTATGCGTTTTTGACCATTATTCCCTGGCCCAGACCGAATTAGATTGTGTCCTTATTTTGGTAGTGCGAGCCTCAGCTTGGCGCGGCGAAGCATAGGCGAAGACCGGTGCCCGCCGATTAGGTGCCCAACAATTCAGGTCGGCCCAGCCTGCGACGAACTCAGCCGAGTCGAGGCCGCCCCTGCTTTATGCACGTATTTCTGGTCTGTGGAATTAAACTAAAAAAAATAAATTTGCGCAGCAAAAAAAATTAAGACGCCAACGCTCGGGTCTACCAAGCTTTTTAATTAAAAGAATCAGATGCAAGCCTGAATAAGCTATTTTTCAAGGCGGATTAATTAGGATTAATTTATGATGTTTGAAATTGCCCCGCACATATACTTAATACCCGGGCAGAATAAATCGCGCTTTCCGTACTGCGCCTGTCTGTATATTAAAGGCCGCGATCAGCGGGTATTAATTGATGCGGGAATGGGAGAGGAAAATATGGCACCGGCGATGGCGGCCGGTGTCGATGTCTTGATTCTCAGTCACTGCCATATCGACCACCGTCTTACCCGCCGACTGATTCCCGAAGTTCCGGTTTGGTGTCATGAAAAAGAAGACATTTATCTACAGGACCGGGAATTCTTTTTCACCGCCATGGGTTTAAAGCGCAGCGGCCTGGATTTAGCCGGCCTTTTTGATTTTGCTAAGGGGAGTTTTGAGATTGAAATTGTTCATCGATTGGCTGATGGCGATCAGATTGATCTGGGCGGGATAACCCTGCAGACCATCCATACGCCCGGACACACACCCGGTCACATGGCGTTTTACATTCCCGAACATAATTTGCTCTTCTCGGGCGATATCGATTTAACATCGTTTGGTCCATTCTACTTACATTTCGCACTTGTAAAAAGAAATTTCAGGAATTATGCGAGTTATGCTAATTATTGCTCTAACTTGCTTATATTACAACGAATAAAAAAATCTA
>CACVKW010001169.1 GCA_902749685.1 Olavius sp. associated proteobacterium Delta 1
ATTAACAACCACCCTACATATAAGGAGGATTTTTTTCAATGACTCGTATTATTACTCACTTTATGACTCATTCTAAACCCGTTTTTGGACAAGAGTGCTTTAGTTAATAGCATTGAAAAATATGCACCTTCATGCGTTTCAAGACCGTAACGTAGCTTGCTTTCTTTGCAGCTAGTGATGTTAAGAAATAGAGCTATAATAGAGAATAACTTGATAGAACTATAAATAATTGATTTCATAATATTTAGATTAATTGTTTTCTATGAGATAAAATTTCTACGATTAATATTAAACTTTTTTAGTTCTGCCAACGGCCGCCGGTCACCTGCGCCAGAATTTTTATATAATTTCTAAACGGTCTGTACCTTCGGGAAAACAATAATCTCCTAAACGCCCCGGCTTCTGGCGTCAGGTTCCGGGTAAAGGCACCGCTTACGCGGCGCCCTCCCCACAAACCCACCACATAATGCCCATCAATACCCAATTTTAGCGACGGTCAATTATCCGTATCA
>CACVKW010001170.1 GCA_902749685.1 Olavius sp. associated proteobacterium Delta 1
TATCTAACAGGACACTATCGGTGAATTTCAACGACATCCAGTATCCAGAAACCAGAATCCAGGATCAGTCAATACTTTCAATGGTCTTCATTGCAGCAGCGAA
>CACVKW010001171.1 GCA_902749685.1 Olavius sp. associated proteobacterium Delta 1
AATTAACAACCACCCTACATATAAGGAGGATTTTTTTCAATGACTCGTATTATTACTCACTTTATGACTCATTCTAAACCCGTTTTTGGACAAGAGTGTA
>CACVKW010001172.1 GCA_902749685.1 Olavius sp. associated proteobacterium Delta 1
AAATCAGCGAGATTACCGATTTATAGAAGATTTACAACTGCTGCCTTATCCTGATCCTTTCAGTAATAATGAAGACCAAACAGGGTAGCGTCTGCGTGCGAGTTTATTCTGAGCTTGCCGAAGGGGGCTACAGCCTTGAAGGACAGGTCTTGCGCTGCGTGTGTCGCACATCGTCTTCATCTAATTGAAGCGACATCCCGCTGCCAAGCGGGGCGCCCGCAGCCGGTCTGATTTAATATCCCCCGCCCGCCCTCCAATAAAACAAAGGATGCCGCTTGTCCATTTTAATGGCCCGGTCTGTCATGCTAAATGCAGTTCTTACATAATCTGTCGTTATCAGACAGAGCAATCTATTTTTAAAAAGAATCATCGGTGCGCCGTCTGATAACGCGAGTTTATGTAATCAGTCAGCATTTATCACGCCAGACAGGGCCAACACCGAAGGTAAGCGGCTGGCTGATTTTATTATCTTTTCCCGCCCACCACCCCGAATAAGGATGGAATCGATTTTATAAGGGCAATTAAAATAAAAAAGGCCATTGAAAACAAATCGCTTCAATAGCCTATAACATTGCTGCAACTGCTCAAAACTTTAATTCTTTAGTACGTCCCAAATATTCCCCGGATCATTTTAAACCGGCGATTAAATCAAAAAGGCAGCTGGGGCTATGCAACCCTGGCTGCCTTCGATTTCTTCAGCAATAATTCAACTATGATTAGTTTACTTAGTCAACAACGTCACCTATTTTTCCTTTTTAGTAAATAGCGTCAACACCCTTTTCCGTGAGAGCGAGATTATCGCCTTTGCTAACAACTAAACCTTCACTGATTAATTCGTCAATCGCTTCTTGAAGCACTGCTTTTTCTTTTGGGTTCAATGAGGGAATATATATAGCTGGGAGCCAATTGGGTGGGAGAACATGGCCGACATCTGCATTGATTGACTTAAATTGTCCAAGAATGTCTTGTTTGATCTTTTCCTTTGGATCACTTTCCGCAAACTTGTTTACGATATCACCAATTTTAACCATTTTGACCTCTTTTGATTTTAAGATTTTGTCTTAGCTAAAAAATTAGCGAATAATTTTAACAATATATTCGCAGTGTCCAATTATAATATCCAAACAAAAGCTTCTATTTCTAATCAATATATCAAGTGCCCACCTGTGAGCTAAGTCCCATATTTACTGATATATCCTCATTTTTTGGTAGGTGCATCAGGGTGATTTACGACCCATGATTCATTTTGGTTACTTCCATGATAATGGACATGTTTCCCAACAGGCACTAACTTCCCTTCCTTGAGCTGAATAATCTGCCCATCATGAAAACGATAGTTCAAATCTATATTTTCAAAATTTCCATCAAAGTAATAATTTCCGCGAGAGATCTTGAAGCCCTTTACATCACTAAAAATTTGACATTCAAATAATCTATCTCTTTTTTTCTTGCATTGGATCCAATCACCTCCGTCAGGACCGCCAACCCAGACAGCATCCTCAGGGACTCCCGCAGGACGATCGGGAGGCGAATAGCTGGTTTGACTAAAAAATGTTCCTCCCATCACAATTACTCCTATCATAATTGCAATAATGCCTGCGAAAAAGAATATTATTTTGTTTTTTTTTATTTTCATGGATAATCTATCTTTGGATAGTCGTCACGTAACTCTTCGATATAGCTATTAGGTCGAGGGTCTATTATCCAGGGAGGGTCGACCTCACCAGCTTCGAGTACATCTTTCATAAAATGTGCACAATTATTTGATGAGAGACTGTAATGTTCCCGTTTTGGATTTCTATTCTGTGCCTTTTTCTTCACGGCATAGTTATTCATTTCAGCAAATTTATCATTCTTAATATATGCGCCTGATATCCTTCCCCCTTGACCGGATTGATTAGAGATTGAAGATAAAACTTTGTTCAAGGATTCAGGTGTTGGACGACCATCCTTACCCATAACTACGTTCGGTATTGTTCTTTTTCTAACAATTCCACAGTTACATTCATCGTTATCAGCACGATAACGGCCATACTCGTAGTATTTCGTAAGACCCGTCTTTGGATCAATTAATAGAATTCCTGCGTGACCAAGCCCCCCTATTTTTCCCACGGGTGTTGAGATCTTGTAATCAGGGAATACTATCGGAATCGCATCTAAGCCATACGGATCTTTGAGATTAACCGGGTTATTTAACACATAGGAGTATATATTAACTCCTGCTTTAAAACCAAGCGGATCTGTCCTCAGAAACCTGCCCACCTCAAAACTAAAGTAGCGGTTATAATTATAGTGCAGTCCAGTCTCCCGGTCATAATACTGGCCACTGAACCGCAGACTATTCTCGACGGTTTCAACTTCAACCGTTGCCTTCCCAAACGAAGAGTACTTCACAGACCATACCACAGCACCATTAACTGCAGTAAGCTTCTGAGGAGTGCCTAAGTGGTCATTTGTATAGAAGTAATAATTTGATCCTTCTTTCATAAACAACGGATCAGTGGTCCAGGTGGAGCCAGGCCTGTAGCCATAAGACTTGACCACATTCCCCGCAGCATCTGCTTCCGCAATCAAGCCCTCATCGGCATAGACAAAGTAAGTTCTAACACCGTTTACTTCTTTCCACAGTCGTCTACCAAACGGGTCATAGTAGTAGGTGGATTCTATTCTGATAAGGGCTTTCGACCCCCGGAAAGGTCTTTTTTTTAGGGGAGGGGACCTCCCAACCGGTCACCTTATGTAAAAGAGCTGTTTTAAGTTTAGTCCATTACCGGCATAATCTCAAGTTTTGTTTGCGGTTAAAGAATAAAGGAGCTTTTTGTTTAACCGCAAAATAAAAACCGATGGGTTCCTTTCGGCCCAATTAAAATCGACCCGATCCTTATTTCAAGGGTGGTGGGTGGGAATTGATATTAAAATCAGACAGCCGCTTACCTTTGCTGTTGGTCCCGGCCCCGAGACTGCCGGGATCTTCGACTGGCGTGATAAACGCCTGGGGAAATTGGCGTGGTTTTTGGCCTGATGACATAATAGGAATTATCAGACGGCTTTTTACCGGGTTGTTTTAAAATGGATAAAAATCTGTCTGATAATTCAGCTCCTATTATGTCAGAAGACAATGCACAAAATCATGCCAATTTTGCCGATGCATTTAGCATGACAGCCAAGGCCATTAAAATAGACAAGCGGCTTCCTTCTTTCTTTGGAGGGTGGGCGGGGAATATTCAATTAAATTGGTCCAAGATCACGTCTTTAGCGGGGCTGCGGGCATTAAAACCGGATTTCAACCGCTCCGCCGCCATTCCGCATTTTTTCGGGCCTCTCAGATGCCCCAGGTTAAACGATTTCATGTGGGTCAATACCTGAGTGTGCCTTATTTTAAGCGGTTTTACAGAGTTTCGGAAGGGTGATATTTAGCGTGGATTGCTTTCAAGTCGTTGATGGTGACATGAGTATAGATCTGAGTGGATTCCAAAGATTCGTGTCCCAACATTTTTTGCAGGTGCCGGACAGGCGCTCCGTTTTTTAACATGTGAGTTGCGCAGGTGTGCCGCAGCGTATGGGTGGTTGCATTCTTTTTCAATCGTGCAAGATGGGTGCAGCGTTTGACGACCGCCCACACACCGTTGGGATCCATCTTTTGCCCCCAGCGATTTAAGATCAGGTAACCGGGGTCATCTCCATTTACAAACGAAGGGCGCACCGCCAGGATATAGTTTTGCACGATCCCGCACACCCGCTCACTGAGCGGAACCACCCGCTCCTTGTTGCCTTTGCCGCAGATCCGGATATAGCCGGCACTCAGGTCCAGATCGATCAGTTTTATTGCGGCCAGCTCAGAACGCCTGATACCGGTATCATAAAGGATTTCTAAGATGATCCGATTTCGATAGCCCCGGTTGGTTTGCATGTCCGGTGCATCCATCAGCTTTTTTATTTCTGTTTGGTTCAATATGGCTTTGGGCAGGCGTTTTGCTTTTTTAGGAAGCTTGATGCTTTCCCCGGGATCATGCATCAGATAATCCTTTTGCTTTAAATACTTTGTAAAGCCTCGGATCATGCTCAGCATCTTTGATTGAGTTCCCAGACTCTGCAGCCGCCCCTTTGCCGTCAAGCGGAAGGCCAGCTCCTCCTGATACTCTTGCAGTACGTCCCCGGTCATATCTTCGACATTGTAAAGCTTTTCTTTATCCATAAAATCAGCCAGGGCTCTTAGCTCATACCTGGCAACTTTAATGGTGTAATACGATCGGCCAAGAGCCTTCATATATTTTAAATAATCGGCAATGGGTTCTCTAATTTTCATTCTGTCCTCCGTTTTTTGGTTTCTGTCCTCTGAGCCCCGGGTGCGTTTTATTATGAGTTTCCTTAACTTCAGTCGGCACAACCTTGGTGTAGATCTGGGTGGTGCTCAGATGCCGATGCCCCAGCAGCTTCTGGATATAGCGGATGTCCGCACCCTGCTGCAGCATGTGGGTGGCGCAGCTTCTTCTGAAGGTGTGCGGCGACACCGGCTTTTTGATGCCGGCCGATAAACGGTATTTACGGATAAAGGCTTGAACGCTGTCCCTGGAAAGCGGCTGCCCGTGATGGTTTAAAAACAGACTTCTTTCTTTGGGACTTCTCCTGGCCCACCAGGGACGGATTTTTTCCAGGTATTCTTTAAGATAGCCGGTCGCACGCTTTCCCATGGGAACCACCCGCTCTTTGCGGCCCTTGCCCTGGATGTGAAGTACCTTATCCTTTAAGTCCACGTGATAGATTTTAAGGCTCACCAGCTCATCGAGCCGGATACCGGTGGCGTAAAGGATCTCTATGATGGCTTTGTTGCGCAGATGGGGACGCAAAGACAGGTTGGGCTGATCGAGAAGTTTTTTCATTTCATCCACGCTGATCACCGCTGCCGGCTTGCGGTTCTTTCGCGAGGTCTCAACAATGCCTTCGGTGGGATTGATCAACAGACGGTGGGTTTCGGTCAGATACTCAAACAATCGCTTGACCGGCCGGATCTTATGGGCTTTGGATTCCATGCTGATCGGCTCTGCGACCACCTTTTGCTGGTAATCAACAATGACCTGGTGGGTCACCTTTCTCAGATCAAACAATTCGTTGTCTTGCAAATAGCGCTTAAACAAATCCAGGTTATGGGTGTAGGCACCGATGGTACTTTTCGCATAACCTCTCACCTTCAACTGTTTCTTGTACTCAGCCACCGCAACAAATAAATCCATTGTTAGTTCCCCATCCCTTTCTTATTCCCCATTCCGCATTCGACCTTCCGACTTCCTGCCCCCTCTCCCCCTCCCCGCTCTTTCTCCCGCCTCTGCCACCAACTAGTTAGCTTTTTCTTTTAATTGCAGACAGATACCTTTAATTTTCAAAACCACCAACTACCCTACTTGTCCTCAAAATACCCTACTAGTTGAGCTAAACACCCTACTTGTCAGGGCCCTGGTCCTTTTTCATCAGCTTTTTGATCTCTTCCACCGGAGTGAGGTTTAAATAACATTTGCCGCCGTCTTCTCCCTGGCCTCGATAATTAAGGGCATAGGCGTACTCCTTGCCCCTGGCACCGACTCTGACATGAAGGTATTCCATCTCTTCAAGCTGTTTGATGTGAGCCTTTATTTGCCAATCACTCCAGCCGGTGTATTCACGGATCATGCGCCGGGTAAAATAGACCTCGTCAATAGAGCTCTTTTGCTTGTCGGATATTTCTTTAACCATGTTGTAAATGCCGGACAGCAAAGTCCGTGACGGCGGGGCCAGCTCGTCCAGGCATTGGCCCAGCACTTCATTGGCAAGCTTATTGGCACAATCGATATCAGCCAGCGTCACTTCAATGTATTGCACCGGCTTTCCCTCAACTTGCACGGTTTTTATCTTTCTTTGATATTGATGCAGATAGGCCACCGTGCGGATCAGACCCAGGTACTTTTTATGGTCCCTGCGCGTCCTTAACGAACGATTGGGGTAGCTCAGATACTCGGTGAAGGGGTTGACCACGGCCAGCGGCTTTAAAAGCCTTTGGACCGTGTGGTGCTTTTTGATGATGTGCTCGCCTTTCTTTTTGCGGATCAGTCCGTCAAGGGTTTCCGCCTCTCGCTGCATGCGGTGGATGGCCTCGGTCATCTGGGTGGATTCATCGATGGTTAAAAACAAAAACCGGGATGCGGTCTCACCTTCCAACTCGGGAGCTGTGGTGGTGATCATTACCGCCACCGGACCGTTGACCGTGTATTCCTCGGTTTTCATCTTGCCGGTGCCCGGATCTTTACCGGTAGCGGCCACCGTAATCTTTTTGGAGGATTGAATGTTGCGGATCGAATACGCTGCCCCGCCCATGCCCAGCTCTTCTTCGATGGCAAGGATCTTGTGAACCAATGAGTCTTCATCCTTGTAAAACAAGGCTTGATCGGTGATGCGGGTGTATTTGACGTAATCTTCTTCGGGAACCATAGATAAAATTGCATCCTGCAGCGTGGATTTTCCGGCAGCGCTTCTCGACTGGATCAAAACCGACAGCGGTTCATCCAACTTGCGGGACACCGCCGCCAGATAGCCCACCAGCTTGTTGGTCTGCTCGCCGGTAACACCGATGGTTTCTAAGTCAGACAAAATTTCATTGAACATATCCGGTTTCTTTAAAAACCGCAGCGCCTCGGCTTTCTCTGCTTTGCTCGGCGCATTGACAGCTGCCTGTTGCCTTTTGGGTTGCCAGGATTCCGTATGGTTTAAGATCTTGCCGATATCCTCTTTGACCAGTTCTTCGGCCGCCCCGAACAGATCCGCACACAATTTGGCAAACCAGATCCGGGAACGTGAGGAATAAAGATCGATGGTGCACAGTTCAAAGGGCAGGAGGCCTGCCACATCCGCCGAAGCTTTAATGGTCACCTTAAGCTGGGTATCGGCCCGCTGGATGCCTTTGACCTCATATTGCCGATCACCGTAGCCGACGATAAAACCATGATCTGTTTTCTGGTATAGCCTTTGTTCCCGCTTGCTGACGTTGTCCGACTGCTCAATGGAGCCGGGGTTGGCCTTTGTGAGTAGCTGTTCAAATTCTTCCGGGGTGTGGCGTTTAAAATAGATATTTACGTCTTTTACCGGCAGCGTCACACTATAGGCCATGATCCCTTTTTCTTTTAACCGCAACGATACCGCCTCGGTGGCTTTGTGGCCGGCGTCGTCTGCATCAAACACCAGATACGCCGATTTGACTTTGCGATTAAACAAAGAAAGATGCTCATCCAAAAGACCATTGACACCGTATATGGGAACCACATTCTTAAAGCCCTGGTCATAAAGAGTTAAAGCATCGATGATGGATTCTGCCAGGATAATGGACTGTGACCGCTTCACGGCCTGGCGATTGACCAGACCAGTGCGACGACCCGGCAGGTACAGGTGCGTTACGCTTGTCGCGGCGTAGTCACGCCCTGGGCGTGACGAAGCCGGATCATCTTCAATGTTGCGGCCGTAAAGGTTCACGATGGAACCTCGATTGCTGTATAGCGGGAACACCACGCAGTTGTAAAAGATCTCATGGCCTTTGCCGTTTAAGATTCCGATCCGCCTTAATGCTTTAATCACATCCGGATCTTCGGGCAGGATCTCCAGCAGCGTGCCGTTGACATAGCCCACAGCAAAGTCTTTTAATGATTGATTGTCCGTGATTCCTCGATCATTTTTCAGATAGTTGATTCCCCGGCTGTCCTGGGTGAACGTGTGTTGATAATAAGAGACCACTCTGCTCAGCAGCTTGCGATCCTTTACGGTTAGGCCGGTATTCCCGTTGGCCGGTTTCACCCGTTGGCTGATGGAGTTCGATTTTAGCCGTGGGCTCTCAGCATTGAGCTTATTCACCGCATCAGGGAAAGGCACGTTGTCGAACAGCTTCACAAAGCGGATCACGTCACCGCCGGCACCGCAGCCGAAGCACTGCCATAGATTCGTTGATGGGTTGACCGATAAGGAAGGATTGGTGTCGTCATGGAAAGGACAAAGCCCAAAGTAGCCTTTGCCGTTTTTCTTTAAATCAATG